>CAZIBZ010000236.1:0-7303 GCA_964537445.1 uncultured Dehalococcoidia bacterium
CGGCGTGGTCGTGGTCCTCGGACCGACCGGCCGGAACTTCGCTGCCGGAATGAGCGGCGGCGAGGCCTACGTGTTCGATGAGAACGGCAAGTTCGCCGCCAACTGCAACCCGGGCATGGTCGACCTCGACCCGGTCGAGACGGAAGAAGACCTCGCGACACTCCGCAGCCTGGTGGAGCAGCACCTCGAATCGACGGACAGCGCCAATGCGCGCCGCATTCTGGCGGAGTGGCCTGACGTCCTGAGAAAGTTCGTCAAGGTCGCTCCCGTCGACTACAAGCGCATCCTCCGCGAGCGTGCCTCGCGAGCCGGCGAACGCGATCTCGAAGCGGTACCCGGTGGGTAAAGTCCTTGGGTTCACGGAGTTCGATCGGGAGGCGCCGAAACGCGTCTCGGCGAACCTACGGACGCAGAACTGGCGCGAGATCTTCGAACAATGGCCAGAGTCGGAATCACGTGCGCAGGGCGCCCGCTGTATGGACTGTGCCGTTCCCTTCTGCCACGGCGGGTGCCCGCTCGGGAACCTGATCCCTGACTGGAACCATCTCGTCTACTCCGGCAACTGGGAGCAGGCGCTTCGGTCGCTGGACAAGACCAACAATTTCCCCGAGTTCACGGGCCGCATCTGCCCTGCTCCATGTGAGGCCTCCTGTGTCCTCGCGATCAACGACGACCCTGTCACGATCGAGTACATCGAAAAGGCAATCGTCGATCACGGGTTCGATCAAGGTTGGATCGCGCCCCGCCCGCCCGAGCGCCGGACCGGAAAGAAGATCGCTGTCGTGGGTTCGGGACCCGCTGGTCTCGCCGCCTCCGCCCAGTTGAACGAGGCCGGGCACTCGGTGACCGTCTTCGAGCGGAATGAGGTCATCGGCGGGATCCTTTCGCTCGGCATCCCCGAGTTCAAATTGGAGAAATCGGTCGTTCAGAGGCGTATCGACCTGATGGCGGCTGAAGGCGTCGGGTTCCGCACCGGAGTCAACGTCGGAGCCGATCTTTCCGCCTCCGAGCTTCGGGAGCAGCACGATGCCATCGTCTTGGCCGGGGGAGCAACGGAGGCACGCGATTTACCTATCCCGGGCCGCGAGCTCCAGGGCATCCACCAGGCCATGGACTATCTCTCCCAGCAGAACCGGATCCTCAAGGGCGATGAGGTCCCGACGGAGGAACGCATCACAGCCGAGGGCAAACACGTCGTCATCCTCGGTGGAGGCGATACCGGTGCGGACTGCCTTGGCACCGCGCTTCGCCAGGGTGCCGAGATTGTCCACCAGGTCGAACTCCTCCCTCGTCCGCCCGACGAACGGAGCAAGAACAACCCCTGGCCCGTCTGGCCCATCATCTTCCGCACGTCGGCGGCACATGAAGAGGGCGGAGAGCGCGAGTACAGCATCCTGACGAAGTCGTTCTCAGGGGAGAACGGCGTTCTGAAGAGCCTCCAGGCGGTCCGCCTTGAGTGGGGTGCCCCCGACGAGACCGGCCGCCCCCGCATGATCGAAGTCGAGGGTAGTGAGTTTGAGATCGAGGTTGATCTCGTTCTGCTCGCGATGGGATTCCTCGGTCCGGAGCAACCCGGACTGCTCACCGAGCTCGGGATCGAACTCGCACCCCGTGGGAACGTCAACACGGACGCGACGAGGATGACCAATATCCCCGGCATCTTCTCGGCCGGAGACATGGCACGAGGTCAGTCCCTCGTCGTGTGGGCGATCGCGGAAGGGCGCGACGTGGCCCACCACGTCGACGAGTTCCTCATGGGTGCCACCGAACTGCCGCCCGTTCCCGGCGGCGTCATCGTCTGACTGGAGGCCAGTATGCCCGACTACGAGAACATCCTCTACGAGAAACAGCGTGGCGGCGTGCTCATCACGCTGAACCGGCCCGAGGTGATGAACGCCATTAGCGACGAACTCAATCACGAGCTTCACATCGCCCTCGAGGCGGCAGATGCGGACCCCGAGGTGAGAGGGATCGTCCTGACAGGTGCCGGTCGCGCCTTCTCCGCCGGGTACGACATCCAGGGCGGTGACCAGGGAGGCCTCGTATGGCCGTACGGGCTCCCGAACGGCAAGAGCATCGCTGAGGTGATCGACGACTGGCGCAACCGGTCTTGGAATGTCGAACACGGCGGGCTCATGCACGCCTGGGACATCCAGACCCCGATCATTGCCGCCGTCAGCGGTTGGTGCATGGGCGGCGGATCCTGGTACGCGATGACCAGTCATATCTCGATGGCCGCCGAGGACGCGGTCTTCGGGCAGGTCGAGGTCCGCATGATCTCCGACGACAGCTTCATGTGGGTCCAGAACGGTGGCTATAAGGACGTCCTTCGCTACGCGCTTACGGGCGACCATATCGATGCGCAAGAGGCCTACCGCATGGGTCTCGTGTACAAGGTTCTGCCGGATAAAGAAGCGCTGCTTGAAGAATGCTTCCAACTCGTCGAACGGATCGCGCTCGTTTCACCGGAAACGGTCAAGATCAATTTGAGCGTCGCCACCCAGGGCCTGAACGTCATGGGCCTCCGAAATGCGATCCGCTTCAACGCGGAGTTGGCCGCCGCCGTGCTCACCTCGCAGCGCGAGGATTTCCGACGGCCCCTCGAAGAAGCTCGCGAGGAGGGCGGCCTCCGCGGTTTCATCCGCAAGCGTGACGAGCCTTTCCAGCCAGAGCCCTTCGGGCCGCGCTCCCGCAAGGAGTAACGCTGGCCTCGTTCCGTCGCCGAGTGCCGGCTCGAAGCGTGTTGACGGCCTGAGAATTTCATACATACTTACTTGGGAGGTAAGCATGTGTGAACTATTTTCGTAAGTCGATACTCATCCCAAACCTGGTAGCGGCGGTTTCGCTCACCCTAGCTCTCTCCGGCGCGTGTTCCTCGACCGAAGAAAGTTCCTCGGAAACTGGCAACTCTCCATCCGAAGATGGCTCATCCGTGAACGATGGGCCCGGGTCCCTTGTCATCTACTCCGGCCGTTCCGAGAACCTTGTGGGCACTGTCATTGATCTCTTCGAGGAATCGACGGGTATCGATGTCCGCGTGAAATATGGGGGCACTGCGGAGTTGGCCGTCACTCTGCTTGAGGAGGGCGCCAACTCGCCAGCCGATGTGTATTTCGCCCAGGACCCCGGCGGCCTCGCAGCCGTCGAACGCGTCCTTGCCCCGCTCCCTGACGCTCTTCTGCAAGTCGTACCCACGAGATTCCGTTCGCCTTCTGATAAATGGATCGGATTGTCCGGGCGGGCACGAGTCGTCGTATATAATTCGGATGTACTTACTGTGGAACAACTGCCAGACGATATTTTTGACTTCGTCGACCCTCAGTGGTTTGGAAGGATTGGCTGGGCGCCGACCAACGGCTCCTTCCAAGCGATGGTGACGGCGATGCGGGGCACATGGGGTGAAGATCGGGCGCGGGAGTGGCTTGAGGGGATCGTGGCGAATCGTCCTTCCCTCTACGCGAAAAACACTCCGACGGTCGCCGCCGTCGGTGCCGGCGAAGTGGACGTGGGGTTCGTGAACCACTACTACCTCTACCGGTTCCTCCAGGAGGAGGGCGAGTCGTTCGCGGCCCGGAACTACCACACGCGCGCGGGTGGACCCGGGGCTTTGATGCTCGTCGCCGGAGCCGGAGTCCTCGCGACATCCCAGAATGAGGCCAACGCCCATCAGTTCCTCGAGTTCATGCTCTCGCCGGTGTCTCAGCAGTATTTCGCCGGGCAGACGTTCGAATACCCGGTCGTCGAGGGGATCACGACCAACCGATTGCTGACACCGATCGACGAAGTCAACGCTCCAGACATCGATATGGCTTCGCTCGGAGACTTGGAGGGGACGCTTGATCTCCTCCGTGAGGTCGGTGCCCTGCCATGACCCGGTCCGGAGCGGAATGACGACGCTCGGCCAGGTTCGTTCCGCCGCCGGTTTCGTCGCGTCGGGCGTGCGCCTTGGTGTCCCGTTCTGGCCGCGACCGGTGCCGCCTGCATCGATCTGGATGCCAGCGCTCACCGTAGCGGCGGCCGTCGCATTGCCGCTCTTCTATCTCGGAGTCCGCGCGGTGGAAGCGAACACGAGCGACCTGTGGGAGCTCATGATGCGACAGCGGACGTGGGAAACGGCGGGTCGAAGCCTCGGCCTCGTGGTGGTCACGGTCGCCGGATCGCTTGCGCTGGCCCTTCCCCTCGCTTGGCTCACGGTCCGAACCGACCTCCCCTATCGTCGCCTCTGGGCGGTGCTGACGGCGATCCCGCTGGTCATTCCCAGCTATGTGATGGCACTGGTCGTCGTGTCGACGTTGGGTCCTCGCGGCACCGTTCAAGGACTGCTTCAGGAACCGTTCGGCGTCCAACGACTTCCGTCGATCTACGGCATGGCGGGTGCCTCCGTAGTCATCATCATCGTGACATATCCGTACGCCCTTCTGACCCTACGTGCAACGCTGAGGAGAATGAACACGACGGCGGAGGACGCATCTCGCACGCTCGGCGTCGGACCCTGGGCAACCTTCTTCCGAGTCACCCTCCCCCGGATGCGACCGGCGTTGGCATCCGGGGGGCTGATCGTGGGGCTATACGCCCTCAGTGATTTCGGTGCCGTCTCGCTTCTCCGCTTCGAGACCTTCACGTGGGCGATCTATCTCCAGTACCAGAGCCTCTTTGATCGGGCGTTGGCCGCTTCTCTTTCGCTGGTCTTGATCGGATTCGCCGCCATCATTTTTCTCGGAGAGATCGTCGCTCGCGGTCGGACACCTACAGAAGGCGCTGGCGACCGTCAATCGAAGAAGCAGCCGCTCATAGCACTCGGCCGTTGGCGATGGCCCGCCCTCGTCTTCATAGCCACCGTGGTGTCCATCACGCTCGTGATGCCCGCCGGAACGTTGCTTCACCTACTGCTCCGGGGATTGAGCGCGGGCGAGTCGTTGCCGGTCCCTTGGCGTCTAGCAACCAACTCGGTGCTCGTCTCGTCGACGGCAGCAATTGCCACGACCGCGGCGGCCATTCCGATCGTGGTCCTGACAGTCCGCCACAGGAGCCTCGCGAGTTCGTTTCTGTCTCGGATCGCCTCGCTCGGATTCGCGCTTCCCGGGATCGTCGTGGCGATATCTCTCGTCTTCTTCGCGGCGAACTACCTCGGCCGCGTCTATCAAACGATCTGGGTCCTGCTGTTTGCGTACGTCGTGCTCTTGCTCCCGATCGCCCTCGGACCGGTTCGGTCATCCTTACTCCAGATCGGTCCGCACGTGGAGGAGGCCGCCAGGACCCTGGGCCGCGCGCCCGTCGCGGTCATGTCCTCGGTGACGGTTCCGCTCATGCGGCCGGGCATCATAGCCGCGACCGCGCTGGTCTTCCTCACGGCGATGAAAGAGTTGCCGGCTACGCTGATCCTGAGCCCGCTGGAGTTCGGGACGCTGGCGACCGCGGTTTGGTCCGCAAGCTCTGAGGCGTTCTTCGCACGGGCCGCCGCCCCGGCGCTCCTGCTCGTCCTGCTCTCCTCCGTCCCGATGGCTGTCCTTGTCGCCCGTGACCGGGATAGGACGGAATCTTGATGAACTCTCTAACGATGCAGACTGACCATGCTCTTCGCTGTGTCGGCCTGACAAAACGCTATGGCGACGTGGTCGGCCTCGACGGAGTCGATCTCTCCCTGATCAGGGGTCAGACGCTCGCGATCGTTGGCCCTAGCGGCTGCGGGAAGACCACGCTACTCCGCCTCATCGCCGGGCTAGAGGTGCCGGACGATGGAACGGTCGAGGCGCGGGGACAGGTCCTCGCGGGTCCGAACACGATGGTCGGCCCCGAACGACGGAGTGTCGGCATCGTTTTCCAAGACTATGCGCTGTTCCCCCACCTCAACGTGGCCGAGAACGTCGAATACGGGATCAGTCGATCCTCCGTCGAGCGTGCAGTCCGCGTCCAGCAACTCCTCGAGATGGTCGGGATCGCTGACTTGCGCAACCGGATGCCGGACCAACTCTCCGGGGGAGAGCAGCAGCGCGTGGCCCTGGCGCGTGCGTTGGGCCCCGAGCCCGACGTCCTCCTGATGGACGAACCATTCTCGAATCTCGACACGGATCTCCGGGTCCGTGTCCGCCGCGAGATCAAGGAGGTTCTCGAGCGGGCCGCGGTGGCCGTCGCGTTCGTCACCCATGACCAGGAGGAGGCGCTATTCATGGCCGACCGCGTTGCGGTCATGCGCAATGGTCGGATCGAGCAGGTCGATACCCCTGAGCGCATCTTCCACGACCCCTCCACGACCTTCGTCGGACGGTTCATGGGGACCGCCGATTTCCTGGCCGCGCACCGGACGGAGGCGGGATCGTTGACCACGGAGATCGGTCCGGTCGATGCCACTCCACTCACCGCGCAGCGGGCGCCCTCGGATGCTGCACCGATCCACGTTATGGTGCGCCCCGACGACTTGTCGCTCGAAGAGGCCACACCCGGTATCGGTGTGGTGACGGAGCGGACATTCACCGGCCCCTCGTTCATTTACACCGTGACCCTGGACTCGGGCACCACGTGCCACATCCTCGCGCCGCATACCTCCGAACCACTCGACCCCAACACGAGAGTCGTCGTCAGGTTTGGCGCCGGCCATCCCTTGGCAGTCTTTGTCGGAGGTCGGGCAGTCGAGGCCTGACGCGGCCCGCAAACGATGCGTCTTCGGCCTTTTCTATACTGGAATTCGGTTCGATCGGGCGGTGGAGGCGGACAGGGAAGCATCGGTGGCACGTATTCGGCATCCGCTCTGGACCGTCATCACTGGCCTCGCAGTTGCCGTGCTGTTCGCCGGTTGCGCCGCCTCTGACGCAGGCGACATGCCGTCCCCGGCCGATACGCCCGAATCCGTACCACTCTCCGCGTCCACTCCTTCCGCATCTTCCGCGCCGACCAGTAACACGCCGGCCGTGTCTCCAATCGAGACGGTAGGGACGCTCACTTCTGTCGAACTCCCGGATTTCGTGCCGACGCCCGGATACCAGTTCCTGGTCGCCGGATCCGACATCGCAGCAGAAACGACGAGGTTCCCGTTCGTGGTCCTGGACCCGGATGGCGCGTTCGTGGAGGACGGTACCGTTTCGATCTCGTTCTTCATCGTGGACCAGGAAACCGGTGATACGGGACCACCTAGCGACTATCGAGCCTCGTTCCGGTCGCTGGAGACAGAAGAGCCACACCTCCACGAGGACGGGTCGACCCATATTCACCTGGAATCCCGAGGTATCTACGTCGTCGACAGCGTTGACTTCGACCGGCCTGGCATTTGGAGGATACGGGCGGTCGTCTCACGAACTGAGGACGTGAC
>CAZIBZ010000237.1:0-3128 GCA_964537445.1 uncultured Dehalococcoidia bacterium
GGGGAGGATCGGTCCGCAGCCAAAGTCAATAGCGTCGGGAACGCCGACCCCCAACCGATCCCCAGGAACACGGCCGCGGCCAGCAACATCGCCAGGTTGTTGGCCGGCCCTAACAGCACCATCGAAACGATCCCGAGTACCAAGCACGGCACCAGGACCGCACCTCGTCCGTATCGATCGGACAACTGGCCAATGAAGAGGCGTGAGCCGATGACCACGAATCCATACACGGTGAAGAACACACCGAACCCCGGAATCTCGCGCCGTTCGCCCAGGAGCGAGACGAACGCCAGCGTCCCGAAGAACGCGGTCACGAACAGGAAAAGCACGACGGCCGGCATCCAGGCCTCGGGCGTCACAACCTTCCGAATGATGCCCTCACGGATGGCCGGCACGGCGATGGGTCCAGCCTGTTCGATGAAACCTTCTTCCAGACCGGGTGTGGGGGGAGTACCGAGCCTTTCCGACCCGCGCAGGGGAATGATCCCGATCATCCCGAACCCCGCAAGCGCAACGCACAACGCGGCGACGGGTCCAATACCTGAACGATCGAAAAGCGCCAACCCGGCAAGAGGGCCCAGAGCCGTGGCGAAATTGTGGGAGATCGTGATAGTGGATATCGCCTCCCCACGCCTGGCCAATGGAGCGACGTCGATCAGGATCGTCCTGGTCGCTGCTCCCGTCGTGGCAGTCCCTGCTCTCCGGAATAAGTCTGGGATCAACAGCAGCCACGGCTTCGCGATCAGCGGCAACAGAGTGACGCCGACCGCTATCAGGACGAAGCCCACTACCGCTGCACCCTTCCGGCTCCATCGGTCGATCGCCGCGCCGTACAGCGGTGTCCCGAGCGCAGCAACGGGTGCGGTTAGGCCCATGATCAGGCCGACCATCGACTCCGTGCCACCAAGCTTGACGATGTACAGCGGGATCACAGGCAGCAGCGTGTAATACACGCCGAACAACGCAAACTCGACGCCGAACAACGTCGCGTAGTTCCGGTCATAGAGACGGAGCCGCCTCGATTGTCTTGCCTTGGGAGAACTTTCGTCCGCCAGCGTTGCCGGGTCCCGATCGGCCGACATGCTCGAAGGTGCTAGGAAGGTTGGGGAACGGGTTGGCCGGTCAGCCGAAGCGCGTTCTCGTAGTCTTCCCAGGTGTTCAGGTTGACAATTGCCATCGGGTCGTCGAATTCAAGGCGGTTCACGCGGTCGGGGTCATGCTCGGTGACACCACGGATCCCGCGCGTTGCCTCGTCGATTCCGAGAAGTTCCTCGCGCAACTCCATCGAGAAAACCCCCGGGTGTCCCTCGATCCCCCGGTGCCACGGGTACGTAATCGGTTTTCCGCCTTCGAAATGTGCCCCAACCAGTTGGTCTAACAAACCCGCTGAACGAGGAGAGTCTCCCGCCATAGGCACGACCGCATCAACGGACACGTCCACGACGGCCATTCCGGCCTTCACCGATGTTGTCTTCCCAAGCGCATAATCCGGGTTTTCGACGACCACCAGTCGTGCCCGATCCAGTTTCTCGGGCAGCAACGATCGGTGCTCTTCCGCATCGTTGCCGAGTACGACGACCACCTCGTCCGCAGCGGTCCTGCCGGACTCGATGACCTGGTATCGAAGTAGCGGGAGGCCCGTCCACGGGAGGGACTGTTTCGGACGCCCCATTCGCGACGACTCGCCCGCCGCAAGGATGATGATCGAGAAAGAGGGCACGCGTCGGGTTCGGGTAACGGCTCAGCGAAGCGCGGCGACGAACACGCGGACCCGGTCGAGGATGCGATCGGCGACATCGCGCTTCGACATCAGGGGTAGCTCTTCCTGCCCTCCGTCGCGATCAAGGATGACAACCCGGTTGTTATCGACGTTGAATCCAGCGTCGGCCGCCGAGACGTCGTTCGCCACAATCAGGTCCAGGCCTTTTCGGGACAGCTTCTCTTTCGCGTTCCCCAACAGGTCTTCGGTTTCAGCCGCGAAGCCGACCTTCACGCCGGGAAGCTCCCGAACCGTGGCGAGGATGTCGGGCGTCTTCGTCAGCTCGATTGTCATCCGGTCCTGACCGTCGACCTTCTTCATCTTCTGCCCTGCCGTGCTCGCGGGCTCCCAATCAGCGACCGCAGCGGCCATCACAAGCGCATCAGCACCGGCGCTCAGCACGGACTCGACCGACGCGAGCATTTCCCGCGCGCTTCCAACCTTGACCACGTCGATCCCATCGGGATCCGGGAGCGCCGTCGGTGCGGTCACCAGGGTGACGCGCGCCTCGCGGTCACGGGCCGCCTCTGCGATCGCGTATCCCTGCTTCCCGGACGAGCGGTTGGTGATGATTCGGACCGGGTCGATCGGTTCCTGGGTCCCACCCGCGGAAACCACGACGTGCATGCCGGCGAGGTCACCGGCCCCACCCGCCGAGCCCCCGCCGATAGCCTTGTCCAGCGCGGTCAGAACGGTTGGAGTGTCCTCCAGGCGACCTCTCCCCATCTCTCCAGATGCGAGCCGCCCTTCAGCCGGGCCGATGAACGAGATCCCGCGGGACTCGAGCGTCGAGACGTTTTGCCGCGTCGCGGCGTTCGCCCACATGCGGCCTTCCATCGCCGGCGCCAATAGCACCGGCGCATTGGTAGCGAGTACCACCGCAGTTAAGGCATCATCGGCAAATCCGTTCGCGATCTTCGCGATGACATTCGCCGTTGCCGGTGCGATCAGGACCACGTCGGCCCGAAGCGCCAACGCCACATGCTCCACCGCGTCGTCGGACTCCGCATCGAACAGGTCCGTCACCACCGACCGGTGGGTCAATGAACGAAACGTGAGCGCGGAAACGAACTCTTGGGCCGAGCGTGTCATGACCGTATCCACCACGGCACCAGCCTGGACGAGCTTCGACGCGATATCGACCGCCTTATAGCAGGCGATACTTCCGGTAACTCCGAGCACGACGTTCTTCCCTCTGAGTGCGCCAAAATCTGTCGTCATGGTCGTTCGCCTCTGATGACGATTACGCCAGGTTCATCTCGTGGATCAACCGTAGACCTTGCAGTGTCAGATCGGGTTCGATGACTTCGACGAGTCCAGTCCGGCGTCCGACGACATCCGCCAGACCACCGGTCGCCACGACGCGGGC
>CAZIBZ010000238.1:0-3457 GCA_964537445.1 uncultured Dehalococcoidia bacterium
CGGTCGATCCTGACATGGCTCAAAACCGGCGCGCTCCCGATCCGATCGACCCCCGTGCCCGCAACGGGGCCAAGCGCCTGCGCGCCCCCGACCACCTTCGGCGCGATGAAAACCATCGCTTGGTCGGGCAGCCCATCGTCAAAGATCGACCCGAGCAGTACTCCTCCGACCTCAGTGAAGACCTGCATCACGCCCGTCTCCCCGAGGTGTCGCAACAGGGCCTTCAGGTCGACCCGGTTGTGCTCATCGGGGAGGGACACGACCGACACGGATTCACCCAGGTCCTTGAAGGGCGCGTGGTACTCGTCCCCGGCGGTCGCGACGAGGGTCCGGCCAGGTTCTTGGAAAAGCCGAGCCGTCGGAGGTGTCTGACCCCGGCTGTCCGCGATCACGCGCAGGGGTTGTCTGGGAAGCGCTGCTCCCTGAGGATCCCTCGCGGTGAGTTGAGGGTCATCCCCTGCGGCCGTTCCGGGTGCCGTCAGGATCGCGTCCACCCGGGCCCGGCGCTCGTGGACTCGGCGGCGCGACTCCACGCCGGAGACCCACCGTGAATCGCCCGTCTTCGTCGCGATCTTCCCATCCAGCGTCATCGCATATTTCGCGATCAGTAGCGGCTCGCCGGTTCGCACGTACTTGAAGTACGACTGATAGTGCTCGTCAGCCTCGGTTCCTCCGATTCCTACACTCACGTCGACACCGGCTTCTCGGACCATGTCTACCCCACGCCCATTCACCTCCGGGTTAGGGTCAAGAACCGCGACCACCAAGTTGGAAAGGCCAGATTCGGTGATGGCGCGCGCGCACGCCGGGGTCCGGCCAACGTGGGCACATGGCTCGAGCGTCGTGTACATCGTGGCGCCTCGCGCCGCCGGGCCCGCTTGTGCGAGGGCTACTGCCTCTGCGTGCAGTCCTCCAGGCTCCTGGGTGAATCCTTCCCCGACAACGGCGCCATCGGGGTTCACGATCAGAGCGCCCACCGCGGGGTTCGGGCTCGAGAGGCCAAGAGCCTGGCGGGCTAACTCCAGCGCGTGTCCCATGTGATTCGGGCCGTCGGGCCTCGGAAAAGTCACGGCTGGACGCTGATTCGCGATCGCTGGGTCTTCATTCGTTGAGGATACAGGGGTCGCTTTTCGGCGCTGGCAGTTTCGTACCCCTCTGGAAATGAAGAGATCCGCCACGAAGGCGGGTCTCCATCTTCGCTACTGCGGGTCCTGCCCGATCAAGGGATCGCGAACACCGCGCTCACGGTCACAACGATCTCAAGCTCGCCAGCCTCGATCGGAGTCGGACCGGCTGCTGAGTCCGCGAACGCCAGTTCCGCTCGCCCGTTGAAGGACGACTGCGGTTGGGACAGTCTCGACTCGCTCAGGGAGATCGGTTTGCCCAACGCCACGCCCGCGGCATCCGCGATCTGCTGCGCATGAGCCACGGCCGCCTGGGTTGCCTCGGTCCTTGCCTGAACCCTTGCGTCCGTCGGGTCTTCGATCGTGAAGCTGATCCCATCGATTCGGATGTCGTCGCCACCAGCAACTGCGGCGTCATCGATCACCGTGCTGACCGAGTCCAGGTCACGTACTTTGACTGCGATGGAGTTGGTCACCCGATACCCGTCCAGCACCTGCTCGTTCGTCCGACTGCCGGTTCGGCTGATGACCTCTTCCCACCGATAGACGGGCTGGATGCTGAAACGCTGTGTCTGGATGTCGCGGTCTTCGACACCCGCGCCTTTCACCGCGTTGGAAACGGCAGTCATTGCCGCAGTCGCACGAGCATGAGCCGCGGAAACCGATTCGTCCTGCACATCGATTCCGAGCAGCAAGATCGCGAGGTCCGGGTCGACCGCAACTCGGCCGGTTCCCGAAACGAAGATCCCCTCCGACTGTGAGCCGGCGGCCTGGGAGAGAGACCGCGCTGTCGCCGCCGCGTACTGGGGTGTACCCAGGACGTCGGTCACGGACTGTGATCCGGACGAACTCGTCGACCCGTTGGAACCGCCAGCGCTGCTACTCGTTGTGTCGGGTGTCCCGGCGGGCGGCCCCGCGTCGTCGTCACCGTTAGTGCACGCCGCACCGAACACCATGAGAGCCAATGCTGCCGTGACAATGAACAATGCCTTCCTTTTTCCGATCACTTCTTCTTCCTCCTAATCGAGAATCATGGTTCGCTAGCCGGACCCTCGGTTCATTCGAAGGGCCTCATGTGGGGAAACGTCGCCTTGCGTCGTGAGTTAGGGCGCCGCGGTAGTCCTTTCGTATGCCCATCCCCGACCAACCATGCTCCCGAGATTCAACCTCCCTGCCTATTGCCTTCCTATAATGGCCCCGTTGCCGATGTCACGCCCCCCTTACGTCGAACACGACCTTCCAGACGATCGCTACTGGGCTGCGGTGGGCTTGGACGCGTCCACCGGCCAGAGCGACAAGCAACAGCGTCGGGGACGCCGGTTCTTCCGCGAAGTCATCGAAACCGTCATAGCTGCGGCGGTCCTGTTTTTCATCGTCCAGGCCATGATCCAGAGCTACCAGGTCGAAGGGCCGAGCATGGAGCCAAGTGTCCACAACAACGAACTCTTGCTCGTCAACAAGGCTATTTACTTCAAGGTCGCACGAACGACGGTCGACCGTTTCCTGCCATTCATCGACCTCCAGGGTGATGGAAACCTTTATCCGTTCCACCCGCCTGAGCGCGGAGAGATTGTCGTCCTCCGCGGGCCCGATGGTTCCACCCGTGACTTCATCAAACGGATCGTGGCGGGTCCTGGAGACACGTTGGAAATCCGGCGCGGCTCGCTCTTCGTCAATGGAAGAGCCGTGGACGAACCTTATGTCTCTCAGCTCGACCTGAGTACGACCACCGGTCCGACGGTGATTCCTCCCGGCCAGTACTACGTCCTCGGCGATAACCGACCCGTCAGCCGTGACTCCCGAGCATGGGGACCGATCACCGAGGACATGATCATCGGCAAGGCATGGTTCGCATACTGGCCATTCGAGGTGCTTGGCTTCTTGGGCCACAATTCCGTCGCCGCCACGTCGGGTTAACTGGAAAACATCCGCGCCTGGTTCGGCGAACCGGCTCTGTCGTCAGCGCAGGCGATCCGATGCAAGCAGGGTGCGCACAGTCGTAGCCCATTCGTCGTGAGCGGCGTCGAGCGCGCTCCAAGCCTCGCCGTACTCGCTAGCAGATGCGGCCTCGTCAGTGGGGCGAGATCTCAATGCCCGCCACGCCTGTAACGCGCGTTCATATCTGCGGAACGCTTGCTCCTCGTCATCCCAACGAACTTGGGCCATGGGGTCCTCAGGCGAACATATGCGAACTGCTGATCGTCCGTCCAGGTTAGAGCCAGGAACCCCCTGGTGTGGAGGGCACGCGGAAAATCCCAGAGAAAGGAACGTGGGCCGTGAGGGGGTCGAACCCTCGACCTTGGGATTAAAAGTCCCCTGCTCTGCCACTGAGC
>CAZIBZ010000239.1:0-3820 GCA_964537445.1 uncultured Dehalococcoidia bacterium
GGCTCTGGTCGCGACGCTGGCCGCCGCCGGGCACGCGTATGGCTACTCACCCCTCGAGTGGAGCCCACGGTTTGTGCACCCATCACAGAGGATCATGTACCATACCGGATTCCATGATGGGCACAGCCATGACGGGTACGGGCACGGGTATCACGGTCCAAACTCTGGACACGTCCATCCCGGGATGAACGAACACGTATATGGACCGGAAGTCCCCGGTGTCTCGGTCCACGGGTCCGCGACGGCGCCGGACACTCCGCTCGTGATTCAGTTCACCGGGGGCGACTTTCATCCGTTCCCGGTGTCGATTCGGGGACTGTTCGCCCCGCTATTGATCCCGGAATCCGGCCCCGCTCCGCTCCCGTTTCCCGCGTATGCGATTCCGCACCACTAGTCCGACCGAGGTCTTCTCAGGGTGAGTCAATAACGCGATCCCTGGCCGATAAGCCGTCGTCAAGGCGAGCCTCGGTATAGTTGGGTTCGCGAAGCGGAACGCTGAGGAGCGCGGTCAGACTCCGCATCGCCGAAGGTCAACACGATGGATCTCGAGACCCTGCTGGTCGATCTAACCGGCAACGCCCGGGACAACGCCGCTTGGCTCATCACTTGGGCGATCGGTGCGCTGTTCCTCTTGTCCATGACCTGGTGGCTACTCCCGAAGATCGCGACACGGACCCTCCGATGGATCGACGACCTCCTCCCTGGCGATTTCTCGGAGCTGCACACGCCGATCGGACGGTGGATCTCCTTTGGTGTTTCGCTGCTCGTCGTACTGATCGCGGGCGGGGCGGTAATCTCGGCCCTGGTCGGTGATCTCGGTCCAACCCGTGACTTTCTCGCTTCCTCGGCGGTGGCGGTTGGCCGGTGGCTCCTGACCGCCGTCCCCAAGGTGGCAATCGTGGTGATCGGCGGCCTATTCGTTCAGAGGCTGGGCGCCCACCTGATACCCCGAGTCGTGGAACGTCACTTGCGCGCCCGCGCCGGAGATCAATTGGAGAGCGAGGTGGAGAAGGACGTCGTCACTCTCTCGGCGGTGTTGACGACGGCGACAACCATCACGGTGCTGTCCGCGACGTTCTTCATGGTGATGGCACAGATCGGGATCGACCTGGCGCCCCTGCTGGTGGGATTCGGGGTCGTGGGGATCGCGGTCGGGTTTGGTGCCCAGAACCTGGTCAGGGACATTTTCGCCGGAATCTTCGTGATCTTGGAAAACCAGTACCGAGTGAACGACGTCGTGAACATCGCGGGGATCGGTGGGCTGGTTGAAGACATCAACCTGCGCCGAACCGTCCTCCGGGACCTGGACTACCGCCAGCACTTCATTCCGAACGGCGAGATCCGCACGGCGACCAATTACACGAAAGACAAATCGCGGGTGAACATGAATGTGGGCGTCGCGTACAAGGAAGACCTGGACCAGGTCATCGAGGTCCTAAACCGCGTTGGGCTGGAGTTGGCGCAAGACCCGGAGTGGGGACCGCTGGTACTCGACCCGATCCAGGTGCTCCGGGTCGACGATTTCGCCGACTCCGCGATCGAGATCAAGGTCCTGGGTGAAACGGTGCCAATCCGCCAGTGGGATATCGCCGGCCAGTATCGGCTGCGCGTAAAGAAGGCGTTCGACGAGCTTGGGATCGAGATCCCGTTCCCGCACCAGACCCTGTACTGGGGAGAGGGGCAGCCGAACGTCATGGAGATGAAGCAAGCGAGGGCTCCCGAAGAAGGGAATGACGGAGCGACCATCGGTGGGACAGGAGGGTCCGGCGGGTTGAGGGCCGCGTCGAACCCGGACCCGGAAGGTCAACAACAGACGGACGGCGAGTAGCCAGGACGGACCTGGCGATGGAACCGCTTCTCACTCGCGGTTGGGATGCCATCCATTCGGGTATCCAACGAGCCGAGCACGTGTTGGTGGCAACCGATTTCGATGGAACCGTGGCGCCGATCGTCCCGCGTCCGGACATGGCCCGATTGACCGAATCGGCCCGCGAAGATCTGAAGACGATCGCCGGACACCCCGCATTCTCTGTGGCGATCGTGACGGGACGCCAGATGGAGGAGATCCGCAATCTCGCTCAAATCGACGGCGTGTACTACGCGGCGAACTACGGCATGGAGATAGACGGTCCGAGTTCATTCCGGTTCCGCGAACCGACCAGCGATCGCACCCAGTCGTTGATCTCCTCGCTGGCCCCTGCTCTGGAGAAAGCGGTCGCCGACATCAGTGGAGCTGTGGTTGAAAACAAGACTCTCAGCATCACAATTCACTACCGCAGCGTGGATCCTGAGATGGTGCCGGTGGTGAACCAACGCGTAGAGGCGCTGGCCGATCCGGGCGTGTCAGCTGGCACCATCCGGGTCCGGGAGGGAAATCGGAAAGCGATCGAGGTTGTTCCCACAGACGCGAACGACAAGGGCAAAGCCATCGGGTTGATCCTCGATCGGATAAGCGAGGTCGGGGCCCGCCCCTGGCCGATATATCTGGGCGATGACGTGATGGATGAGGACGGCTTCCGGGTGGTGAACGACCGGGGCGGGGTCAGCGTACTTGTCGGAGCAGAAATCCCGGTGTCGACCCAGGCGCAGTTCTCCGCAGGATCGACCATCGAAGTCTCTCAGCTCCTTGGCCGCATCGCTGCCGTGTCACAAGGCCAACCATGGAGATGACCTCGCTGTTCGAGTGGTTCGAGGTGAATTGGCGGGACGTGCTGGTCGCGGGAATCATCGGCCTGGCGAGCTTCATCGTTCTGATGGCCGGGCGACGACTCCTTCTACGCTGGTGGCTCCGCCAACTTGTTGCGATCGGAAACCGATTGGGAAACGGTTACGCGTTCGACACACTGACGCTGGCATCGTTGGCATGGGTCTCGTTGTTGAGCGCATATTTCGCGTTCCAGTTCGCCCCGGCCCCGGATCCGTGGCTCGACTTCGCTGCCAAAGTCCTGTTCAGTGGCTTCGTCCTATCGACTGGCGCCAGCGCCGCGCGATTCGCCAGGCGGCTCGCTCACCTCGTCGGACAGCGATACCAAATGAGACACCAAACGGTCGAGCTGATCGGAGCAGTCCCTACGGGAGCGCTCGTGATCGTGACCGCGCTTGGCGTACTCCAGACCTGGGTGGCGCCGATGGCGCCGTTGCTGCTCGCGGCGGGGGTCGCCGGCGTCGTGTTCGTCGTTGCCTTCCGCGACTACTTCCCGACCTTCATTGCTTCGATGCAAATCGCGGCCCGCGGAGTCGAGGTCGGCCGGTAGGTGCGTCTCGGATCCGGGGATGAGGGGACGGTTACCGGCCTGTCATGGAGAGATGTGACGATCCGAACGGTGGACGGCGACAGCATCCACGTCCCGAGCGTGGCGATGGTCGGTCAGACGGTGCAGACGTTCGCCCGACGGGCACTCGTGGCTCGCGAACCGTTCCGCTTCTTCACCAGGAACCAACTCCGCGAGCTGACCGGGATGAGAGCGCGGAACCTGACCGAACTTGCGGGTCATCTCCGGGACCTCCCGGCGTCTTCTATGCACTACCACACGTATCAGTACCTCGAGGAGCACCAGTATCTGACGCCAACTCCCGCGAACGCGTTCGCCGCATGGGTTTCAGAAAACCTTCGAAACGACATCGTGGCCGAGGAACTCGCGGCCGTGGACGTTATCGGTATAGCCGCGACCGACGCGGCACGGGAGCGGCTCACAGGAATCCTGCAGGAAGCTATCGACCGTGGGGAAGACGTGCGAACAGCGCCACCCGGTGAAGAGTTCTATTTCGTCAAGACCGTGACGTTCGTCATCCCGCTCCGCCACGTGGCGACCGACCTTCG
>CAZIBZ010000240.1:0-5947 GCA_964537445.1 uncultured Dehalococcoidia bacterium
ACCTTTTGATCACTAAGGTTTACGACCACGAACCCGTCGGGCTGGACGAGCTATTCGCGAAGTGTATGGATTGGGCCAACCGCCTCTCGGGCCGAATTCAACAGACCGAACTTGTGATCAACCATGCGCTCCGACAAGGAAGGGAAGTTCTCCTCGAGGGGGCGCAGGGCACTCTGCTCGACCTCGATTTCGGCACGTATCCGTTTGTAACCTCTTCTCACCCAGGAGCCGGTGGAGCGTACCAGGGAGCTGGGATTGGCCCTGTTCGCATAGACAGGATCGTAGGAATCTTCAAGGCTTACTGCACGCGCGTCGGCGAGGGCCCTTTCCCGACCGAGCTTCACACGCCGGAGGGGGATCACATCCGAGAAGTCGCTCACGAGTACGGAGTGACCACGGGGCGGCCCAGGCGGATCGGATGGTTCGACGCGCCCATGGCACGGTTGTCGAACCTGGTAAACGGTTATACCTCGGTCATCCTTACTCGCCTAGACGTCCTCGACCAGATGGAGACGATCAGCGTTTGTACCGGGTACCGGCTGGATGGCGAGGTCATCGAATACCCGCCGAGCGGGATCACGGGGCTGTTGCGGTGCGAGCCGATCCTGGAGCAAATCGAAGGTTGGCAGCAGCCCACGAACGATTTCCGGCACTTCCAGGACCTGCCGGACAATGCACGTGCCTACGTCCACCGCCTTGAGGAACTGATTGACGCTCCGGTCAGCATGCTATCGGTCGGGCCCCGACGTGACGAGAACATCATCGTTCGAGCGGCGCTGTAGTTCGAACCACCCGCTAGACGCGGGCCGGAACCGGTAGGTCTATCTGGTGCTTCGCCAGTTCTGCGTTGATCGCTTCGACCGATTGATCGCTTGGCTCCACCATCGGGAGTCTTGGATCCCCAACGTCGAAGCCCACCCTACTCAACATGTGCTTCACGGGGATCGGGTTGGATTCGATGAATAGCATGTCGACCAGCGGCAGCAGCCGCTCGTGGATCGAATCGGCCTGATTGACTTCGCCGCCGATGTAGGCGTCGATCATCTCCCGGACCTGTCGGCCGACGATATGTGCGACGACGCTGACGATTCCGTAGCCGCCCAGTTTCAAGATTGGGAGCGTGTCGGAGTCGTTCCCTGACCAGACCAGGAAGTCAGATCCCGCGCCCTCGATGATCCGAGCGATCTGCGGAAAGTCCGCACTTGCTTCCTTCACTCCGATGATGTTCGGAACGTGGCTGAGGCGGACCGTCGTGTCCGACGACATATTGAGCACCGTCCGGCTGGGGACGTTGTACAGGATGCAGGGTTTCGAGACGGAATCGGCGATCGCCGAGAAATGTCGATAGAGGCCTTCTTGAGGGGGCTTGTTGTAGTACGGGACCGTTAGAAGGAAGCCATCGACGCCTAGGCTCTCGGCCTCTCGCGACAATTGAACGCTTTCGGTCGTGTTGTACGTGGTGGTGCCTGCGATCACGGATGCTCTCGCGCCAACCGCGCTCACTATGGCCTCGTACATCGAGAGTTTTTCTTCGTTCGACAGCGTGGGAGATTCGCCCGTCGTACCTGTTACGACAAGTCCATCGGATCCGGAACCGATCAAAGCTTCGGCGAGCCGCTTCGCCTGGTCGAGATCGACCTTTCCGTTGCGATCAAAAGGCGTGACCATCGCGGTCAAAACTCGTCCGATTGGCGTGGTTGGCATGACCAATCCCCCGTTTCCCTACTCGGCAGAATCGAATGCGGCCGCTTGTTCGCTCAAGGATACCCCTCGACCGGAGCCGGTCAGTAGCTGCGGCCCGGTGGTCTCTGTCCGAAGATGGCTGTTCCAATCCTCACGACAGTCGCCCCTTCTTCGATGGCGATCGGGAAGTCGTGCGACATCCCCGTTGACAGTTCCTTCCACGAAACCTGAGAGAAACGTTCCTCGAGGGTTCGCTGGAGGTCGCGCAGCCGGACGAACCCGAGGCGGGCGCCCTCCGGGTCATCAGTCTGTGGCGCCACGGTCATCAAGCCCTCGACGCGGATGTGTGGGAGCGCGACGATCCCCTCGATTTCCCCGAGCAACCCGTCCAGTCTTTGCTGGTCGTGCTCTCGACCAAGCCGAAACCCACCCCGTTCGCTGTCGTCTGTGTAGTCGATCTCGAGCAAGATCGCGGTCTCGTACCCGTCGGCAGCCGCGCGGCGATCGAGCGCGGCCGCAAGCCGCAGGCTGTCCACGGTATCGATCGCATCGAATACGCTGAGAGCCTGCTTGACCTTGTTCCGTTGGAGATGGCCGATCATGTGCCATCTGTTTGTTGAGTCGTCCCCGTTCAATAGCCGAGAGACCTCGGCGTATTTCGGCTCAGCCTCTTGGATCCAGTTTTCGCCGATGTCCGTCAACCCGAGCCTGACAGCCTCCGCCACGACATCGGCCGGGACTGTTTTCGTCGCACCCATGAGCGTGATGCCCGCGGGGTCGCGACCGGCCTTCCTCGCGGCATCCTCGATCCGACCACGAATCGCCCCGAGGTTCTCCCGGAGGGTGTCGGTCCTGGCCGTGCTGGTCACGTTTATCAGGCTGTCGTGGTCAGTCGGCCTTCGCTCGCCAGCAGCTCGGCGATCTGGACCGCGTTCGTTGCCGCACCTTTGCGGATGTTGTCCGAAACCACCCAGAGGGAAAGCCCGTTTTCGAATGCGGTGTCTTTCCGGATCCGTCCAACGAAGACGTCATCGCTCCCCTCGGCCACGATCGCGGTTGGATAGGAACTGGTTCCGGGGTCGTCGGTCACCACGACTCCCGGCGCCGTGCGCAAGATATCCCGGGCCTGATCCGGGGTCATCGCGTCACGAAACTCGACATGGACGGCTTCGCTGTGGGCCCGTGCAACGGGTATGCGAACGCATGTGGCGGAGATCGAGATCTCGGGCGCATGCATGATCTTGTGCGTCTCTTGCACCATCTTGATTTCTTCTTTCGTGTAGTCGCCCTCTTCGAAGACATCGATCTGCGGCACGGCGTTGAAGGCTATCCGATGGGGGATCGCCGAAAGATCATCGCTTTCGCCACCGAGGACGCTCCGACTCTGGGACCACATCTCGTCCAGCGCGCGTGCCCCCGCTCCCGATGTCGATTGATACGTATCGACGATGACACGGACGATCGGGTTGACCCGATGCAGCGGCCATAGCGCAACGACCATCTGGGTCGTCGAGCAGTTCGGGTTGGCGATGATACCGTCATGGCCGAACGCGTCATCGGGGTTTACCTCTGGAACCACCAGTGGTGTGTTCGCATCCATCCGCCACGCGGAAGAGTTATCGATGACGACCGCGCCGCGGCGAGCGGCCTCTGGAGCTAAGTGTTTGCTCGCCGAGCCACCGGCAGAGAACAATGCCACGTCGATTCCTTCGAACGACTCCGGCCCCGCTTCTTCGACCACAAGATCGCGACCAAGAGCGCTGAGCCGCCTGCCTGCCGACCGTGACGATGCGAGCAACTTGAGATCGCCGACGGGATAGTCCCGCTCCTCCAGCAGCCGGATAAATGTTTGGCCGACCAATCCGGTCGCCCCGACGATGGCAACGTTGAAATCGCTCATGGATCTATTCTCGCACGCAGGGGATGAAAGCTAATCGAAACCGAGGAATGACTCGAGCCCGTACGTGAGGCCGACTGTCCCAGGGACCTTGTTGATGGCGAGCAGGACGCCCGGCATGTAACAGGCGCGATCGATCGTGTCATGGCGGAGCGTTAGCGTTTCTCCCGGCCCTCCAAAGATGACCTCCTGGTGGGCCATGAGTCCGGGTAACCGGACTGAATGGATCGTCGCGCCTCCGAGTTCACCTCCACGGGTGCCTTCGAGGTTTGTCACGACGGGCTCGGCACGCTCGAACGGCACTTCCGCGCGTGCCTCAGCCATCGCTCGTGCGGTAGCGAGGGCGCTTCCCGAAGGAGCGTCTGCCTTGCCCGCATGGTGTTTCTCGATGATGTCCGTTGAGTCGAAATGCTTCGACGCGAGGGCCGCGAGCCGCAGCAGAACGACCGCACCCAGGCTGAAATTCGGGCCGATAAACGCGCCGACATCCGCGACCCGGGCCAACCCGTCTATCTCGACCTGATCTTCCGGCGTCAGGCCACTGGTCCCGGTGACAAAGCACGCCATGTGTTCGAGAGATACGCGCGCTGCGGGGAGGGCAGCGTCCCTCGAAGTGAAATCAACCACGACATCCGGCTCGACGGCTTCGAGCAACGGCGCGAGTTCAGTCGAGTGTGGGATTCCCTCCCGAGCGTCGCCCGAACGGGACACGGTTCCCACGACCACGACTGTTTCGTTTTCGCCGATCGCGCGGATGACCTCGCGCCCCATCCTGCCGGAAGAGCCGTGAATGACAACCTTCAGCGATGGCTCCGCCATTTCATCCGTCCCTTGTTATCGGAAGCGCTTAGCGCGGACGGTTCGGAGGACCACCGCGTCGCGGCGGGCCACCACGGTCATCTCTGCGGGGCGGCCGGCCATTCCCGCGGTCTCCGCCGCCCTGAAAACCCGGCCCGCCCGACTCGCCGCGCGGTCCTTCGTTGTCGTCGTCAGACAGGAGCGCACGTCGCGACAGCCGGACCCGGCCCGTCTGATCGATATCGGTGACGAGCACCTCGACCTCGTCGCCAAGCGAGAGGACATCTTCGACACTCGGAACGCGGTAATTCGCCAGCTCGGAGATGTGAACCATGCCGTCCCGGCCTGGGATCAACTCGATGAACGCGCCGAAGTCGGTGATCCGCACGACTTTCCCAGTGTACTTTTCGCCGACCTCGATCTCCTTGGTCAAACCTTCAACCATGGCGATCGCCTTCCGGGCTGCATCGCCGTCACTCGAGCCGATGTACACGGTCCCGTCGTTCTCCACGTCGACCGTGGCCTTGGTCTCTTCAACGATCCCTCTGATTGTCTTGCCTCCAGGGCCGATCAGCGCGCCGATCCGCTCCGGGTTGATCTGCAATCGAATCATCCGTGGCGCGTAATCGCTGAGGTCGGGCCGCGACTCGGCGATCGTTTCGCTCATCTTCTCCAGGATGAACATGCGGGCATCCCGCGCCTGGTCCAACGCCTGTTCCAGGATCCGGTCGGTGACGCCGGTCAGCTTGATATCCATTTGAAGGGCGGTCACGCCCTCTGCGGTGCCGGCCACCTTGAAGTCCATGTCTCCCAGGAAATCCTCGATCCCCTGGATGTCGGTGAGCACTGCGTACTCGTCGTTCTTCCCCGTGACCAGCCCCATGGCGATCCCTGCGACCGGGCTCGTGATCGGTACGCCCGCATCCATGAGCGAAAGGATGCCGGAACACACACTTCCCATCGATGTGCTTCCATTCGATCCCAGTACGTCTGAAACGAGCCGGATCGTATACGGGAAGTCTTCCTCGCTCGGGATAACCGGTGCGATGGCCCGCTCTGCCAGGGCGCCATGTCCGATCTCTCTGCGGCCCGGCGTACCCATTCGACGGGCCTCGCCGACGGAGAATGGCGGGAAATTGTAGTGATGGAGGAAGCGTTTGCTGTCTTCGGGACTGAGCGTATCGATCTTCTGCGCCGCGGCCAGGGGACCTAGCGTTGCGACGTTCAGGACCTGTGTATCACCCCGATTGAAGATGGCTGACCCGTGCGCTCTCGGCAGGACGCCCACCTGAGAGCTGATCGGTCGAACCTCCGTCACGCCACGTCCGTCCGGCCGCTTTCCACTCAGGATCGACGAACGGACCGCGTCTTTGAGAACCCCATCGAACGCGGATCGCACCGCCGCCGCATCGTGTTCTTCACCGAACCGGTCGATGGCTTCCTGTTTGAGCCCATCGGTGATTTCGTTCCGCTCTTCTTTTCCGAGGCCGCCGACGGCCTCCAGAAGACGGTCGCCGACCAGACCATGAACCGTTGTCTCCAAATCCTTTGACTCTGCGGAGGAGGTGA
>CAZIBZ010000241.1:0-2648 GCA_964537445.1 uncultured Dehalococcoidia bacterium
GATTCCTTGCCGGGGAGAGACCAGTTGGAGATCTCGTACTGCCGGTACCCCCGGGTCGCCAGGAGGTCCGAGGCGAGTTCGTACATGTCGGCGGCCGCGTCGGCATCCGGGACGGTCATGGTGCCGTCGACTTCGACCCAACGATGGAACGGAGTCCGTTCCTCGACGGTCAGGGAGTAAAGCGAAAGGTGCTCTGGCGCCAACTCCAGCGCCCTGTTCACCGAGCGTTTCCAGTCCTCAGGCGACTGACCTGGGAGGCCGTACATCAGGTCAAGGCTGGTGTCGGTGAACCCTGCCTTGCGTAGTTCTTCGAGCGCGGATTCGATGCGCGAGGCATCGTGGAGCCGGCCCAACACCCTGAGTTGGTCGTCATCGAAGGTCTGCGCGCCGATGCTGACGCGATTGATGCCGACGGACCGACGTTCTCGCATCGCATCGGTATCAACGGATTCCGGATTCGCCTCCATCGTGATTTCGGCGTCGTCCATCAGGTCGAATACCTTCCGGACGGTTGCGAGCACCTGTTTCACTTGCGGCGGTGACAGGAGGGAGGGCGTTCCGCCTCCGAAGTAAACCGATGAAAGACGGGGCCGTTCGCCCCCGGTTGCGGCCAACGAAGCCCCCCATCGTCGGATCTCCGTTGAAAGAGCGGCGATATACGGGGCGATCAGACCTTCGATGCCCGCGTACGTGTTGAAGTCGCAGTAGTAGCACTTGAACCGACAGAACGGAACGTGGATGTACAGGCCGACGATCGAGGCGTCCGTTCTGGCTTCCTCAAGGCCAGGAACGCCGTCGGCTTGAACCGTCATTTCGTCAGCTGACGTTGAACAGGAAAGTCACGATGTCTTGATTCTGGATCCGGTAGGTCTTCCCCTCTTGTCGGAGGATGCCGCGCTTCCGCGCTTCGACGAACCCACCCACGTCGAGGAAGTCCGAACACTGGATGACCTCAGCACGGATGAACCCACGCTCCAGATCCGAATGGATCTTCTTTCCCGCGGCACGCGGTGCGAGCGTCTCCGATTCGAGTTGCCACGCGCGGACCTCGTTCTCACCGGCT
Organism: uncultured Dehalococcoidia bacterium; assembly: GCA_964537445.1. Taxonomy (GTDB): domain Bacteria; phylum Chloroflexota; class Dehalococcoidia; order UBA6926; family UBA6926; genus JASLZO01. The sequence continues at coordinate 1,064 of CAZIBZ010000241.1, forward strand.
GTGTAGAACGTGATGAGACCAGCGGTCTCTTCCGCCAGTCGCAGGAGCGCACCGGTCGCGTCCTCTGCTGCTCCCAGGGACTCCCGGAACTCTGCCGCCTCGTCTTCTCCCAACTCGGCCAGCTCTTCCTCCAGCTTGATGGGAATCGCTATTGCCGCAGTTCCGTTGGATTCGCCCTTCAACCGCCACTCGGCCGTGATTTCGTTGGCCCGCGGCGCGTCCGTTTCTCCGAGATTCAGGACCACAACGAGGGGCTTCGTCGTGAGCAGGGTGAAACCCGAGAGGATCTTTTCATCATCAGGATCCAGATCGACCGAACGAACGGGCTTCCCGTCCTCGAGGGCGGACTTCAGCCTTTCGAAAAGTTCGGATTCTCGATCGATTCCCGCCCGCGCATCGGTCCTGGCGCTCTTTCGAGAGTCCTGCAGCTTCGCCAATCGGCGCTCGACCAGGGCCAGATCAGCGAAGTTGAGCTCCAGTTCCATCGTCGCTAGGTCTTCCTCCGGAGTGGCCGGAGGCGTCGAAGGAGTCTCGAAGCCACGGATGACGAGCAGCAGTTCTTCTACCTGGGAAACCGCCAGCAGATACTCCCCGCGGATGCCCTGGGACTTGCCCATGTCCGGTGACTGGCCGGGAATATCGATCAGCGAGAGTTCGGCCCGGACGGTCCGATCCGGCCGGACCGCGGCGGAGACCGCGTCCAGCACAGGATCCGGAACCTTGACCACGCCAAGGTTTGCTTCCCGATTGGCGGCAAAGCTCCCCGTCTCGGCGTGGGAGTGAGTCAGCAGATTAAGGAGGGTCGTCTTGCCGCTGCCCGGCAGGCCGATGATGCCTATCTCCACTACTCGAGGGCGTATACGGTGCCGTTGACCGTTACGAAGTACAGGAGACCGTTGGCGAACGCGGGGTTCCCGGCGATTGCGCCGTCCGCGGTGAACGCCCACAATCTTTCGCCCGTGGCAGTGCTTAGGGCGTGGATCCGACCCGACTTCGTACCGACGTATGCGACGTCATTCACGACGATTGGAGACGTTGGGGCCGGCTCCTCGTCGTCGATGCTGAATCGCCATCTTTCCGTGCCGTCCGACGTATTGAGACCGAACACTGTCCCGTTCAGGGTGGTGCCCACAACGATCTCACCGGCCAGGGCAGGGGAGGTATTCATCCGCTCGCCGACGAAATGGGACCACACCGTGCCGCTCTGCGCGGGCGGGAAAGGAGCCATTCCCCACACCCAGAGCTGGGCCCACCATTTCAGTACGGTTTTTTCCAGTGGCTTGTTGTTCGCATGAACACGGACGGCACGTACGAAACGATCGTTGCCCACGATGTACGCGATGTCGCCTGACGTCGCCGGTGTCCCGTTAACGGCGCTGCGAGTTAGGTAGACGAGATTCATCGCTCCGTTGAAAGCGTCCATGAAGAGGACGCGGCGCGAGAGCGTGGCGACGACGAGTCGATTTTCGGCCACCGCGGGGGCCGCCTGGACACGAAACCCGGTGGCCAATCGCCAACGCGTCACACCAGTGGCGGCATCCAACCCGGAGATTAGTCCGTTGTTGGTGACGGCGAAGAGGTTTCC
>CAZIBZ010000242.1:0-3499 GCA_964537445.1 uncultured Dehalococcoidia bacterium
CCCAAGACCCAGTGCGACGCCCCGCGAGGTGATGAGCCCCGCCCAGGTAAACAGGGCCCCGTAGGCGACCGTGCCCGCGAAGAGGGCCGTGGCGATAGAAAGCGACGGTTTCACGCCCGAAAGGTCAGCGAGCAGCGCCACGGCGACGCCGCTCACGATCAAAACAGGGCCGGTCACCACCACAACCGCAAGGTATTTCGCCAGCACGATTTGGAACCGGGAGATTGGTTTCATGGTCAGATACGAGAGAGTCCGGTCCTCGATCTCCTCTCCGAATACCGCCGTCCCCATCGACATCACGATGATTGGCAGGACTATTGGCGTGAGCACTGTCCCGAACGCGCCTTGGATGAACTCATCGTCAGCGCCTTCGGCGCCACCAAATGCCCGGGCGATACCGGCGATCAGCACCGGCAATCCTCCGGCGATCAGGATGATGGCCAACCGGACCCGTCCACCAGCCAGTTGGCGCAGGGACAGACGAAAGATCGCGCCCATGACTATCGTTCAACCACGTAGCTGAACACGCTCTCCAACGAATCATCCAGCAGTTCGACGCGCAAAAGGCGGATCCCACGCTCCTTCGCGATTGAAGGTACCGCCGCCTCGACGACAGACAGTCGCCGCGTTGTGAACGTCACTGAACCATCGTCGGCGACCGTGACCGAATCGACTTCCTCGCGTTCCACGAGAGCGCTGGCAAGCGTCCGAGCCTGGGGCGATTCAACCTTTACCTGGTAGGGCTGCTCGTCAAGTTTCGCCCGGATGGCCCGGAAATCCCCCTCGGCCGCCAGCTTTCCTGCCACCATCAGCAGGATCGTGTCAGCGAGGTGTTCGACCTCCTCCAGGATGTGGGACGACACGAGAATCGTGCGTCCGCCCCGCGCCAGTTCCCTCAACAGTTCCTGAAACTCGAGGCGCTGCCTGGGATCTGTACCACTCAGCGGCTCGTCGAGGATCAGGACTTCCGGGTCGTGGACCATAGCCGCCGCTAGCCGGATCCGCTGCCGCATGCCACGCGAGTACCCTCCGACCTTCCGGTCCTGAGCGCTCTCCATCCCGGCCGCATCGATCGCCCGCCCAATCGCGGCCTCCGGGTCGGGCAACCCGTGCAGAGACGCCGCCAGCGCGACGAACGCTTTCCCGGTCAGCGCCCCGTAAAGAGCGTCATGTTCGCGCATCACGCCAATGCTTCTGTAGATCTCGACGTTATCGCGGACGGGCTTGCCGAGGACGGTGATTTTGCCTTCGGACGGGCTTGAAAGCCCGGCCAGCATATGCAGGATCGTCGTCTTACCGGCTCCGTTCGGGCCGAACAGTCCCGTGATACCCGGAGCAACCCCGAACGACACGTCGTTCACGGCCACCACATTGCCGTACCACTTCGACACTCTGGATACCTGGATACCCGACGACCCGTTCACCATCACAAACCCGTGCTCTGGTACCGACGCCACAACAACGCACCGGAGCCCACCATCAGGAATCCGAACCATGCACCCGGCACCGCCGGATGGAAATCGCTCAACGCATTGATGGGACCATCGTCGATGATTCCAAATATCTGGTCATTCACATAGCCGGGGGTTTGCGCCAGGCCAGTCAGCGCGAACCATTTGGCGTACTCCCGTGTAACGGGTTCGCACCGCCCTTCACGATCCGGTTCGCACTCGCTGAGAGCTCCAGCAAACGCAGACGTCAGAAAGAAGACCCCGACGATCATCAGGGCCGCGATGACTCTCCGTGTGCTGAATGACGAGATCAGGAGTGGAATCGTGGTCAATAAGACCGAGATTACGAGTCCGGAAGCGACGAACCGGACCACATCGGTCCAGTTTTCGCGTACGTACTCAACTGGGTCTCCCGCGGCGAGGATCAACCCCGCGAACAGCAACGTCTGGCCCACCAACACCACCGCGAGCATCACGGTGAATAAAGCCGCCCACCGAGCAACGATGTAGTCCGTTGCCGTGATCGGCCTCACCAGGTACAACGAGATCACCCCGTCGCGGCGGTCCGGGCACAGGACCTGGGGACCCGCGATCGCCGAGAAGACGAATAGAACGAAGAACACCGTCCCGTAGTATTCGGGATGGCCGGGCAATTGCTCCGCGAACGGTTCTGCGATCACATTTGCCGCAACGATTCCGACCGCCGGCAGCGTTGTGAAGCCGATCAGGAGTCCGGGGATGATCCAGGCAAGTGCACCCCTGCCAATGCCCAGCGTGCTCCTTATCGAGTTCACCCACAACGCTTTCAGCGACCGCGTTCGCCCCTCTCGCGGCCCGTCGTACCGTTGATACCTGAGGTCGTAGACCTCGCCGCGTGCCTCTTGCGTCACCCTTGTGAGCCCCGGAAGATGTCGGTCAATTCGCTCCGGCGCGCCGTCATTCGTCGGATGCCAGCTCCCGCCTCGGCGAACACGTCGCGAATCACGTCGTACTCATCCTCGTTCTTCAGCTTGACCACGATGGAGGCCACGTCAACGCTCGCCTCTAGCTCACGGACCCTCAACGCCGCAACGATCGCTTCTTGGTCGCCCGTCACGTCGATCACCACTTCATCTGTCTCGCGGGTGAACTGGGAAACGGCATCCGCGTGCGTCACGTTTCCGTCTTCCAGGACGATGATTCGGTCGCACGTCTCCTCGACTTCTCCCATCAGGTGTGACGAAAGAAGAATCGAGATCCCGAACTCGCGGCCGGTCCGCTTGACCAGGTCGATCATCTCTTCACGACCCGCCGGATCGAGTCCGGCCGTCGGTTCATCCAGCAATACCAGCACCGGGTCGTGCACCAGTGCCTGCGCCAACTTCACCCGTTGCTTCATCCCGGTCGAATACCCGCCGATGGCCCGATACCGCTCCTCGTCCAGCGATACATGGCGCAGCACGTCGGCGGCGCGGACCTTCGCCTCCGTGGGCGGCAGACCGCTCACCTGCGCCATGTGCGTCAGGAACTCGGTCGCGCTCACCGCGGACGGCAGACAGTCGTGTTCGGGCATGTATCCGAGCCGCGCCCTGGCCGCCACACGCTCGGCAGGTCCGGAGCCCATCACGTCGATCGTCCCGTTCGAAGGCTTCAGTAGCCCCAGAAACAGCTTGATCGCGGTGCTCTTCCCGGCACCGTTCGGACCGAGGAGGCCCGTGATCCCCTCTTCGATCTTTATGTCAACGGCATCCAGCGCCGTAATGCTGCCATAGCGTTTCGTCAGGCTCTTGGCCTCGATGAGGACGGCCATGCCCGCAAGTATAGGGGGGCCGCAGCTTTACCTCCCGACCGGTGATCCTTGAACCCGACCTACACGACGGGCCATCGGGACGGAAACGAAACACCTATCCGCTCCAGCAACCCCTGCCCCACGCCCTGCACCTGCTGGATCAACTCCCACGTGTCCACGAACGTCGCCACGTGGTCCTCGACGAGCACCGGTCCATCGACGATCACCGTATGCACGCTTCTCCCATCCGCGGGGTCGAGCTGGTGGGGGCCCGGGTGGG
>CAZIBZ010000243.1:0-11752 GCA_964537445.1 uncultured Dehalococcoidia bacterium
GTTGGCGAGGTCGAGGCGGACTTCGGTGCTGCCGTGAAGCGTTCGCGGCGAGTCGTGAACCGGTTGGTGAAGGGCGTCGAGAGCCTCCTGAAGAAGAACAAGGTGACGGTTGTTCGCGAGCGGGGAGTCCTCAACGGCGGCGGCTTAATCAGTGTCGGGGCGGATTCCATTCGTGCAACGAAGGGGATCATCCTTGCCACGGGAGCCGCGGATCGCATCGTGCCCGGCCTAGAGCCCGACGGCGAATTCGTTGTCACGAGCCGTCATGCGCTCGAGCGGCCGGATATTCCGGGCCGGGTGCTGATCGTTGGTGGCGGTGCGACGGGCGCGGAGTTCGCGTATCTGTACCGGACGTACGGGAGCGAGGTTACGTTGGTCGAGATGCTCCCCCAGCTTCTCCCGAACGAAGACGAGGATGTCGCGGGGGAACTTGAGGGAGCTTTCGCGAAGCAGGGGATCTCCGTTCGGACCTCAACCCGTGTTGAGAGCATCGATCGGAAGAAACGGTCCGCGGTGATTCAGGGCGAAGACAATCGCGCCGAAGCGGAGTTCGACCTGATCTTGGTGGCCGTCGGGATGCAAGGCCGGGAGGATGACCTGGGGTTCAAAGCGGCTGGTGTACGCACGACAGAGGGCGGTTTCGCCCAGATAGGTGAACGGATGGAGACGTCCGGAGACGGTGTGTACGCCATTGGCGATCTGACGGGGCCCCCGCTCCTAGCCCATGTCGCGATGGCCCAGGGTGTGATCGCAGCGGAAACGATCGCGGGTAATCTCACACGCGGGCTGGTCTACGAAGACATGCCGAGGGCCGTGTACTGCCACCCGCAGGTGGCGAGCATGGGACTGACGCAGAAAGAAGCGGAGACCCGAGGACGGCCCGTGACGGTGGGAAGCTTCCCATTCCGAGCGAGCGGGAAGGCTTTGAGCCTTGGAGATACCGTGGGGTTCGTCAAGATCGTGAAGGACTCCGCGACGTCCGAGCTCCTGGGAGCGCAGATGATCGGACCGGAGTGCACCGAACTCTTGGGTGAACTCTCGATCGCCCGCATGCTGGAATCCACTCCGCTCGAGGTCGGACGTGCGGTGCATCCGCATCCGACGTTATCTGAGGTCCTGATGGAAGCGGCACTCAGCGCCGAAGGCGAAGCGATCCATATTTGATCCGTTCGGTCCGTGGTGGCTCGAGGTATACCAGGAGGAATCACGTGGCAGTGCGCGAAGAAGTTGGTTTGACCACGACGAGGCGCGTCGAACTCCTGCGTCAGATGATGTTGATCCGGCGGTTCGAAGAACGAGCCGGCGAGATGTACATGCGTGGGCGGGTGGGGGGCTTTCTGCACCTGTACATAGGTGAGGAAGCGATCGCCGCGGGCGTGATGGCCACGCTTGAGCCTCAGGACAGGATCGTCACGCATTATCGTGATCATGGACACGCGCTGGCGCGCGGAATAGATACGAACGCTGCTATGGCCGAGCTATATGGTAAGTCGACCGGCCTCTCGAAAGGCAAGGGCGGGTCGATGCATTTCTTCGACACCGATCTTGGATTCATGGGGGGTCACGCGATCGTGGGTGGGCAGATGCCACTTGCGGTCGGATTTGCCCTGGCGGCCAAATACCGCGGCGAGGATGCCGTCACCGTCTGCATCCTCGGGGACGGCGCCGTGAACCAGGGCGAGTTCCACGAATCGATCAATCTCGCATCACTCTGGAAGCTTCCGATCATCTTTCTCCTAGAGAACAACGGATTCGGAATGGGGACGCGGGTCGAACGGGCCTGCGCGCAACCGGAGATCTACCTGCTCGCGGAGCGCCACAACATGAAGGCGAAACGCTCCGGTGGGATGGATGTGATGGAGGTGTACGACGCAGCGCGCGAGGCCGTTTCATTCGTGCGCTCTGGCGAGGGTCCTTATTTCCTCGAGTTGATGACCTACCGATTCCGCGGCCATTCCATGGCGGACCCGATCGAATACCGCCAGCGGACGGAGGACGATCCGTGGCTTGAGCGTGACCCGATATCGACACTGCGAGACGATCTACTTTCGGGCGAAGAGTTTTCGCAGATCGACTACGACCAGATGGCTGAGGCGATCGAGATGGAAGTCGATGAGGCGATGCAATTCGCCGAGGAGAGTCCCTTCCCGGCAGAGGAAGATCTTTACGCCGACATCTACGCGTAGCGCCGGAAAAAAAGACACGGAGGGAACGCGTTGGCAGAGGGAATCACATATCGCGAAGCGGTCGGTCGCGGCATGGCAGAGGCGATCGAGACCGATGACCGTGTTTTCATCATGGGCGAGGACGTGGGCGCGTACGGTGGCGCCTATGCCGTGACGAAGGGTTTCCTTGATAAGTACGGAGAGGATCGGGTCAAGGACACACCGATATCCGAGTCAGTGATCGTCGGAGCCGGAATCGGAGCCGCGATCGACGGGCTCCGGCCGATCGTTGAAATCATGACGATCAATTTCTCGCTGATGGCGATGGACCAGATCGTGAACATGGCCGCCAAGATTCGGTATATGTCCGGGGGCCAGATGTCCGTCCCGCTGGTGATCCGAACGGTCACCGGCGGAGGTCGCCTGCTCGGGGCGACGCACTCGCAGAGCCTCGAATCTTGGTACGCGCGAGTGCCAGGGCTCAGGGTGGTCACGCCCTCGACGCCCTACGATTCTCTGGGCCTTTTCCGATCCGCGATGGCAGACCCGAACCCCGTGATCTTCGTCGAGCATGCTGTCCTTTATGGGACCCGCGGCGATGTCCCGGACGAGCCGTATTCGATCGCCCTGGGATCCGCCGACATCAAGAGGTCAGGCGAGGATGTCACGCTCATCGCCTATTCCGGAATGGTTCCGGTCGCGCTGGAGGCGGCCGAACGGCTTGCCGTGGATGGTGTGAGCGCCGAGGTTATCGACTTGCGGAGCCTCGCTCCCCTAGACACGAAGATGATCGTGTCGTCGGTCAAGAAGACCCATCGGGCGGTGGTGGTCGAGGAAACATGGGAGTTCGGAGGTTTCTCGGGCGAGATCGCCGCCCTGCTCAATGAGCAGGCATTCGATGATCTCGACGGCCCGGTTCTGCGTGTCGGCGGAGCGAATGCACCGACGCCGTACTCGCGGCACCTTGAACAAGCGAGCATCCCGGGTGCTGAAGCGGTGGTCGAGCGTGTAAAGGCTCTGTTCTAATGATTGACCCAACGAGCAATATTCTGCGTTCCAGAGTTCCTGTGCGCCTATACCGTATCACTGAGATATGTAAAAGCGAATCTCTGCATGAGCCCGGCTGTGAGACGGATATATTCGTATCACAACAATACGTTCTATAAACGGGCAAACAGCGCGATTAGGGTACACGGGATGTATAGGAGCCTATTAAGGCTCACATAGATCCGAAACAGCTAGGAGAGAATTGATGGCGACCGACGTGATTATGCCCCAGATGGGCTTCGATATGCGCGAGGGAACCGTCGTCAATTGGCTCAAGGCAGAGGGCCAAGAGATCGAGCGTGGCGAGGCGATTGCCGAGATCGAAACAGACAAGGCGACCGTTGAACTCGAAGCGTTCACGAACGGCACCCTTGGACGCATCTACGTCGAGGCGGGAACGACCGTTCCGGTTGGGGATGTCATCGCGGTGATCACCGTGGCCGGAGAAGAGGCACCGGCCCAGCCGACCGAAACTACTGCGGCGCAAGGCACCTCTACCGCCCCTGCTGACAGCGCCGGTGAGATGAACAGGCGATCTGCCGTTGCGACCCCCGCCCCCGTGCCGACGGGCGATGGCCAGCAGGTCCCGGTGACTCCGGTCGCCAGACGAATCGCACAGGAAGCAGGGGTTGATCTGGACGAGATTCGAGCGAACGTGCTCGGCAATGGTCCCAATGGACGAGTCCTCCGTGCGGATGTCGAGGCCTACCTGAAGAGCCGGAATCAGGCACCGCCACCGGTGGCGCCGAGCGCCGGTGCAACCACTGCTCAACCGCAGGCGTTTGCCCCGGGACAGCCCGGGGTCATCGTTCCGGAGGGCCTTTCGCCGATGCGTCAGGCGATCGCCCGGCGGATGTCCGTCAGCAAGCTGACGGCGCCGCACTACTACGTGACGGTCGAGGCGGATATGACCCGCGCGCAGGCCTTGCGAAGCCAATTGAACGAAGAGCTTCCAGACGGCGAACGGATCTCAGTGAACGACCTGATCATCAGAGCGGTCGCACGGACCCTGGCGGACCATCCACATTTCAACGTGACCGTGCTCCCGCAGGGGCTGCAACCGAACCAAGGGATACCGGTATCGCTCGCCGTCGCGATGGAGGGCGGCCTTCTGGCCCCGGCGGTGCCGGACGCTGGCAGCATGAACCTTCGCGGGCTGGCATCGGCCACGCGGGATTTGATCGAACGGGCCCGTTCGAACCGTCTCCGGCCCGACGAAATGTCGGGCATCGGATTCACCGTCTCCAACCTCGGTATGTACGACGTCAAAGGCTTCGTCGCGATCATCACTCCGCCGAACGCCGGTGCGATCGCCGTTGGTTCCGTGAAGGCGACCCCGATCGTGAAGGACGGTGAGATCGCGATCGGCCAGATGATGGCAATGACGCTTTCGGCTGATCACCGAGCCACCGATGGCTCCCAGGGTGCGGAATTCATGAACGCCGTTCGCCACGCGCTGGAGAAGCCGACGACGCTGCTGCTCTAACGGAGGCGAGCAGGACCTAGACAGAGATCACGACGACTCCCGTCTGTTGTGGGGTCGTGACTTCGGGGCCTTCGGGACCGAGAAAAACGTTGATCTCCGATCGGACGCCGAACTCTCCCGTCAGGTAAACCCCGGGTTCGACGCTAAATCCGGTGCCCTGGATGAGCCGGCGGACATCGTGGGTCTCGAAGCCATCGAGGTTCGCGCCGTTTCCATGAACCTCTTTGCCGATGCTGTGACCCAACCTGTGGGTGAAGGCTTCACCGAAGCCCGCGTCATCGATGACCGACCTTGCCACCGCGTCCGCTTCGTGGCCCAGCATCGTTTGACCGTCTCGATGTGCTTCCATCAGGGCCGCCACCGCGGCGTCCCTGGCTCGCAGAACGGTTTCAAAGACAGAGCGGACATGCTCGGGAGGCTCGGCGCCAACCGAGGCGGTCCAGGTGATGTCCGCATACGCTGCGTCTTCGGACCGCCGCCGGGCCCAGATATCGATCAAAAGCCAATCGCCATGTCGGATCGGCGCCGCGGTACCGTCTGTCGGTTCGTAGTGAGGATCAGCCGCGTGCGCGCCGACGGCGACGATGGGCCCATCCGGAGCATCGAGGTGCTCCTCCTCCATCCGGACCCTCAGGAAGCGCGTGAGGTCGAGTTCGTCCAGGGGAGTGCCCGCCCGCAATCGGTCCCCAACGTGTTGAAAACCCTCGCGGACGATTCGTGTTAGCGAATCGGCGGCTGCCCGGTGGCTCGATAGCTGGGAACTCGTCCATCGCGCCGTAGCATCCTGAACGAGATCGGCCGACGACACGACCTCGACCCCGAACCCACGGATCATCTCGAGCGTCCCGGCATCGACCCGTGACGAAAGAGGCAGGGCACCCTGAGGGACGTACTCCATGGCGATCCGACCCGCTCCGGAGATCAGTTCGCGGACCCCGTCGATGAGTTCTCGTCTCCGTGAATACGCCAGACGTCTGCCTTGAACGGCGTCCAGCTTCCCAGCGTCAACAGCGTGGACCAGCAAGCTCGGCTCGCCGGAAGGGGGAACGAAGTAGAACACCGGCCTGGTGAGGCCGGTGACTCCATTCGAGATTTCGAAGAAGACTGGATTCGACCGCCGATGGTCGTACACCAGCCAACCACCGAGTCCCTCCTTCTGGAGGTATGCCTGAGCACTGTCAACGAATGCCATGTACCTCATTCTAGATAGGAGGCGTCGCTTCGATGTGCCCGAAAGAAACGGGCCCCTGCATCCGCCCATCCCCTTCGGACGTACCGAGAACCGGAGAGAGAGGCAAGCAAGCCTGTTGGACGCGAGCGAAGTCCCCGACGCGGAGCTACTTTCACGCGTTGGTCGACAGGAGCACGATGCGTTGGCGGTCTTGTATGACCGCTATTCGAGGCTGGTGTATTCGATCGGGCTCCAGGTCCTTCGAAACGGCGGCCAGGCGGAGGAGATGACGCAGGACGTTTTCGTCAGCGTATGGAGGCGAGCGAACAGCTACGAACCGACCCGCGGGAAGGTCTCGACGTGGCTCGGGAGCATCGCGCACCATCGAGCGATCGATATCATCCGACGGCGGCGATCATTGATGGCGTCGAGTCGACGGCTGAGCGTTCCTGGGAGCGTGACCGCCTTACGAAGGCCCTCGAAGGTGTGCCGGAGGAGCAACGCCAGGTGCTGATGCTCGCGTACTTCCACGGGCTCACTCACGTCGAGATAGCACAGACGCTTGACCAACCGCTTGGGACTGTCAAGACACGGATACGGCTTGCGGTCCACAAACTGCGTGACGCGCTGAAGGACGAACTTCGGTCGGAAGACTGACGACCAGAGATGAGCACTCCGGATCCAACAACCCACGTCGAAGAACTTCTGCCGATGTACGTGGCAGGGGCGACGGACGAATACGAAACGGCCCAGGTCGCCGATCATGTGGCGACGTGTGAAACGTGCCGCGAGATCCTCGAGGAGTACGAGGAGTCTATCGCCCTCTTGGCTGCCGCAGCGCCGAACGTCGCTCCACCGGAGAGAATCCGTGGGGCACTGATGGCCCAACTCACGGGCGGTTCAGCTTCGGTCGAGCCGCCGCTTGCTGCTCCGGCGGGGACGGGACGTCGCTTGCCCGCATGGGTTGCGGCGGGGGCGGGAATCGCTGCAGGACTCGTCATTGGCCTCGGAATAGGCGGTGGCTTTGCGTACGTCCAACTCCGTGTCGATGTCGATCGCATCGAAGAGATCGTGGGTGATGGCCGGGTCGTCTCCTACCTTGCTGCGACGCCTCAGACGGCGGTGATGGTGCTCGAGGCTCAACCTGAGGCGGGGCCGATGGCCGAGAGAGCCTACGCGGTGCTGATGACCCCACCGTCCGGACGACTGGGAGTTCTGGTGGCCGGAGGGATGGAGGCGTTGCCGAGCGGTCAGGCCTATCAGCTATGGGTGGTCGCGGAGGGCGAACGTATGGATGGCGGAATGTTCACCGTCGACGAACGAGGTTGGGGCCAGGTCGAGTTCAGACCGCCAGAACCGATAGCCCATATCCAACGGGTGGGCATCACGATCGAACCAGCCACTGGGAGCAGCGCGCCGACCGGTTCTCCGCTGCTGGTCTGGGCGGAGTCCTAGACCAAGAAACTACGCGCTGCCGCGAGGGGAATCAGCGGGTGACGACATTCACGAGGCGCCCCGGAACGTAGACCACGCGCTTCGGTTCTGACTCGCCGAGCGCCGCCTGGACCTTCTCGCTGGCCAGTGCCAGTTCTCGTGCGGCGCTTTCGTCGATCTCGGCTGGCACCGTCAGGCGGTCACGAAGTTTCCCGTCGACCTGAACGACCAACGTGACTTCTTGTTGCGCCACGAAACCCTCATCCCAGGAAGGCCAACTCTGGTTGTGGACCGAGTATTCGTGTCCTGCGGCCTCCCAGAGTTCCTCGGTCATGTGCGGGGCGATCGGTGCCAGCAGGATGGTCAGCGTGTCGAAGGATGCGCGCCATTCGGGACTCAGCGCGATCGACGAGTCGTTTTCGGCGTGGCGAGACAAGGAATTCGTCATGGTCATCAGCGCCGCGATCGCAGTGTTGAAACGAAATGCCTGAAAGTCGTCATCGACCTTCTTGATCGTTCGATGGGTCTCGCGGAGCAAGTCCTCGGCAACATCTAGCGGAGCCGAACCACCACCCGCGTGGCGGCGTTGTTCGCCGAGATCCCAGATCCTGTTGAACCATCGCGAGATCCCGCGGATGCCGGTTGTACTCCAAGAGCCGCCCTGGTCCCATGGTCCGACGAACATGAGAAAGGCTCGAACGGCATCTGAACCGAGCATGGCGACCTGGTCATCCGGGTTGATGACGTTCCCCCGGCTCTTGCTCATCTTTTCGTTGTCATCAGCCAGGATCGTCCCCTGATTGAACAGGCGGGTGAACGGCTCATCGAACGTGACGAGGTCAAGGTCCCGCAGGGCCTTGGTGAAGAACCTCGCGTATAGGAGGTGCATCACGGCGTGCTCCGCTCCGCCCGTATAGAGGTCGATCGGACACCATCGTTGCAGCGCGTCGGGGTCGAAGGCGGCGACATCACGCGATTCTAGGTTCGCGTAGCGGAACTGATACCAGGATGAGTCGACGAACGTGTCCATCGTGTCGGTTTCGCGCTCCGCGTCGCGGCCGCACTGAGGGCACATCGTCTTGCGGAATCCTTCGTGGTATTTGAGGGGAGACTCACCCGTGGGACGGAAATCCGCATCCTCCGGCAGCACCACCGGTAGCTGGTCCTCAGGAACCGGCACGGTCCCGCATTCAGGACAGTAGAGGATCGGGATCGGAGTTCCCCAATAGCGCTGTCGGGAGATGAGCCAATCTCGGAGCCGGTAGATCACCGTCCCTCTGCCTTGCTCCTTCTCTTCCAGAAACCTGGTGACCGCGGCGATCCCTTCGTCGCTCCAAATACCGTCGAACGGCCCGGAGTTGACCATCGAGCCCGGCTGCGTCCACGCAGACTCGAGGGGCGTTCCGTCCCAGTCCGGTGGAGCGATCACCACGGATATGGGGATCCCATATTTCTTCGCGAATTCGAAGTCGCGCTGATCGTGTGCGGGCACACCCATCACGACGCCGGTGCCGTAGCTGTACAGCACGTAGTCGGCGATCCAGAGAGCGACCCTCTCCCCGTTCAACGGATTGACGCAGTAGGTTCCCAGTGGAACGCCCGTCTTCTCTTGATCCGTGGACAGGCGCTCGATCTCCGTATGGCGTCGGGCGTCCGCGATGTAATCCTTCACACGATCGGCATTCTCCGGGGTGGTGAGCGCAGACACCAGCGGGTGTTCTGGCGCAAGCACCATGAAGGTAACGCCGTACACGGTGTCAGGACGCGTTGTGAATACGCGGAGCTCTCTGTCATCCACGCCGGGAACGGTCAGATCGAAGGCGATCTCCGTGCCCTCGGACCTTCCGATCCAGTTGCGCTGCATGAGGTTGATCTTCTCCGGCCAATCGATCTTCGAATCGTCGAGAAGTTCCTCCGCGTAGTCAGTGATCCGGAAGAACCATTGTTCGAGATCGCGTTGGTAGACGACCGTCCCGCACCGCTCACAGGTGCCGTCGGTCTGGACCTGTTCCCTGGCGAGCGAAGTCTGGCAGTGATCGCACCAGTTGACCGGGGCTCGGTCTCGATATGCCAGCCCCTTCTCAAAGAACTTCAAGAAGAACCACTGGTTCCATCGGTAGTAGTCGGGTTGGCAGGTGATCACCTCGCGTCGCCAGTCGAAGATGGCACCGAGCGTTTTCAACTGGCCGCGCATGCGGTCGATGTTGTCCATCGTCCACTTGTACGGGTGGATATCTCTCTCGATCGCGGCGTTCTCCGCGGGGAGTCCGAACGAATCGAACCCCATGGGTCTCAGGACGTTGTACCCGCGCATCCGCATATACCGAGCGTGTGCGTCTGCCGGCGCCTCGGCGTACCAGTGGCCTACATGAAGGTCGCCCGAGGTGTAGGGGAACATCGAAAGCGCGTACCACTTGGTTTTCGCGCTGTCGTGTTCTTCTGCCTCGTAGAGCCGATCTGTCTCCCAGCGAGCCCGCCATTTGGGCTCGAACTCGGCTGGATCGAAATGGAGACCGTATGGATTTCTGCGGTCGGCGACCATCGCGGGCGGCTGCTCCTTCAAAGTTTCGAGAGTCGGGCGGACGGGTTCGAGAATCAGGATGAGTATAGATACGAGCAACCCTGGGGACGCGTAGCGGCTCGTCCTGTACGCTCTCGACCGATGGCCGCTACACATGACATATCCGGGAACGGTCGCCAGTGAACTACGTGTTGGACAAGGTCTCCGAGGACGTGGAGACGAAGGAACACGTCCTCGTCCTGAAGCAAGCCGACGGCGAGGATTTGTTGGCCCTGAACATCGAGAAGAAAGAGGCGGACGTTCTCACTCTGCTGATGGCACCAAGGGGACTTCCCGACCGCGGGGTGCTAGACCACCTTCGGGACACCGCGAGCAAAGGAACCGGTCACGTCGTCGGAATCCAGCTGATGCTCTACGGAGACCGCAGCCAGGACCATCCAGCGCTGACGCCCGTGCTCATCGTCCAGAAGGAGGGCTCAGTCCTCGACCAAGCGGTCCCCGCTTCCCTGGCGCACGCCGCAGCATGGTCCTTGGCATTGGAGATTCCGTTCGGTCTGGACGATGACCTTATCTCACTCCTTCATTCGACCGTGGCGGTGATACCGGGAGGCGTACCGACGGGGTTCGAGGACCTCCTCGCCGGGATGGAAGAGATCGACTCACTGTAGTCATCAGACCGAGCAGGTCCGTTCTTTTTGCCCCAAAGTGAGCCGTCGCGTGAACTCATCGCCTGATGGATCGACCCCGGCGATCACGATCTGATCTCCCACGACGTGGGCCCCGACGATGTCGAGGAGTTCCTCCACTGTCCGAACCGTTTGGTCGTCGATCCGCGTGATCACCTGGCGGAATTGCAACCCGGCGCGCTCCGCGGCTGACCGAGGGTAGACATCGTTGACGAAGACGCCCGTTTCCGCGCGCAGGCGGTACTGGGCCACAACACCGGGGGTCACCGTGTAGATACCGACGCCGATCCACGGTTTCTCGACGAAGCCCTTTTCGATCAGCTCGTCGATGATCGGGAGTGCGCCGTCGACCGCGATCGCGAAACCGACGCCCTCGATGACGATCCCGCCCGATGTCGTTCGCTGCACCGCCGTGTTGATCCCGATCACCTCGCCGCGAAGATTGAACAGGGGGCCGCCGCTGTTGCCGGGATTGATCGCCGCGTCCGTCTGGATCAGGCCGGACAGCGGTGGACACTCCTCCGTGGTTTGCACCTCACGGCCCACGGCACTGACGATCCCCGCGGTGACGGTGGGCTCAGTCCCAAGACCAACGGCGTTTCCGACCGCGACCACCCAGGAGCCGACTCGCAGTTCTCCAGACCGGCCTATCTCGACGGTCGGAAGGTTCGTTCCGTCAATTCGTATGACCGCGAGATCGGACGTCGGGTCGGTGCCGATGACCATCGAGTCAGGAAACACACGCCCGTCAGGCAACGTAACCGTCACCGAGGTAGCGGATGCAATCACGTGAGAGTTCGTTACGACATGGCCGGCTCCGTCCATGATGAAACCGGAACCCTCTCCCTCACGGGGAATGACTCCGAAAAACGTCCGTCGCTCCGAAGTTGCCCTTATCGACACGACGGCGGAGGAAACGCTCTCGGCAACGGTTGCGATATCCGGCAGCGAGCCCACGTCTATCAGGCCGACCGCGGGTGCGACACTGGATCCGGTGCCGCCCGATTCCGTCGAAGAATCTTGCGAAGTCGAAACGGTGTCGATCTGAGAAACGGCCGCGGGTCCGGTCGCTCCAGCCCCGAGAAGCCCGACGTCTGTCACAGGAGTCGGCGTGTCCTCAAGCTGAGAATCTTGAGATGATCGACCCACCTCGCTCAACGCCCCGGCGCAGCCGGCGAGAAGAAAAAGGCCCAAGGACATTGTGATCGCGGAAACCCAAACGGTCGGGCGCCGCCGGGGGGG
>CAZIBZ010000244.1:0-6727 GCA_964537445.1 uncultured Dehalococcoidia bacterium
AGTTCGTCCACGAGAACGTCCCTCACCTGGGTCGATCGGGCGAGGCCCTCTTTCCGGATCCGGTCCCGGGCCCGCTGGATCAGTTCTTCGCTCAGATCGATCCCGACGTCAGAGCCGATGAGCGCATCTTCGAGGTCATCCCAGAGTTCGGGCTCAATCTTGGGCTCGGTGAACAGCCTTGCCACCTTCCCGAACCAGGCTCCGCGGGTTTTCGAGAGGCCGTCACCGACGCGCGAAGGAGCAGAGCGATTCTTCATCGGTTCTCGGCTTTCAGTCGTCGAATCGGTTCTGATCCGACAACCTGAGCTTGATCGCGTTGGCGTGGGCGCGCATCCCTTCGGCCTCTGCGATCGCGATTCCGGCGGGCCCAATCCGTTCGACCCGGTCAGGCGGAACGGCGACGACGCTGGTTACCTTCAGGAACTCGAAGACGCTGACGGGTGAGCTGTGGAACGCTGCGCCAGCCGTCGGTAGGGCGTGGCTGGGTCCCGCGACGTAGTCTCCGAGCACCTCCGGGGACCCTGCCCCAACGAAGACGCCTCCCGCCGCCGTGATCCGCGACACAACGTTCCATGGATCCTTGATCAGCAAGCAAAGGTGTTCCGGCGCGAACGCGTTGGAGAAGCTGATCGCTTGGTCCAGAGTCTCGACCACAACCACCGCACCCTGCTCCTGGATGGACGCGTGTGCAGGTGATCTCTCAGGTAATTCCATCAACTGTCGGCGGACCTCTCGCTCCACGCGCGGGACGAGGCGTTCCGAGGTAGTCACGAGGATGGGCCTGGAGTCACTATCGTGCTCCGCCTGAGCGAGGAGGTCTGCTGCGCATAGAGCGGGGTTCGAATCCTCGTCGGCGAGAACGATCGTCTCGGACGGGCCCTGGAGAGCATCCACACCCGCGACACCGTAGATCGCCCGCTTCACGAGTTGGACCAAGAGATTACCGGGGCCGAACACCTTCGCGACCTTCGGTACCGATTCCGTGCCGATGGCCATGGCTGCAATCGCCGGAGGGCCACCGATACGAAATATGCGGTCGACCTTCGCGATACTCGCCGCGACGAGTGCAACCGGTGGCACCTCACCGCGGTCCCGACCCAGTGTCGAGAGAACGACTTCCGGGACGCCCGCGACCTTCGCCGGGATCGCGGTCATCAGGACGGTCGATGGGTACGCAGCAAGGCCTCCCGGAGCGAAGATCCCTGCCCGGTGGATCGGGCGAACCATCTGTCCGACCCCGCGCTCGAAATCGAGCCAACTCTGGCGCGATTGCTGCTTATGAAACGCCTCGATCTCGGCCGCAGCGAGATGAAGGGCGTCGATGACCTCCGTGTCGACGTGGTCATACGCCCGCGCGATCTCTTCCTTGCTCAATTCCAGGGCAGAGAGTTCGACGCCGTCGAAACGGCGGGCGAGATCCCGGACGGCGTCATCGCCGCGCTCGTGGACCTCGGTGATGACTCGTTGGACCGCTTCGCTCGCGGAAATGGGCTCGCCAAAGGCGTCTTTCAGGAACTTCTGCGTCGACTCGGAGACGGGCGGGTCGAGCCAGGGAGCCGGTCTCAAGAGCGATCGATAGGCCTCATCGAGTCCATTCAAGGTTTTCAATTCAGGAACGCCTTCGCCATCTCCATAGAGGCTTCCACCGCTTGGCGGCGATGGTTCTTCACGATGTCCCTCGGAATCTTCTCGTAGACCCGACGGAACATCGACTGCGGGTTCGCGATGAAGCGTTCCACTTCGTCCTCGTCGAGACCAGGGTCATCCCGAAATCTCGCGATGAAGCGCGGGAACTCCGCCCAACCGCCGTCTCGGATCAGCACACGATTCATCACGAACTCGTGCCATTCAACCAGGACGTCGTTCGGGATGAACTCGTCCGGGACGCCGTCCGGGGGGCCCGAGGAGAGTTCGAAACGCCAGGGGATCAACCGATCCTCGTCTTCCAGAATCTCTCTCTCAAGGTCGTATTGGAGGGCGCGGTCCAAGATGTTCCGTGCGGGGTCAGCCCCGAGATAGTCATCGTTTGCGAAGTACGGCCGGTAGACACTCACGATCCATGCTTCGTCCGCGGCGAGGTGGGAAACGTATCCAATCATCAGTGCCCGGGTCGGCCATCCAAGCGAAGCAGGGTCCACAGAAACCTCCGGATGGGATCTCATAAGACCTTTCAACCCGTCCCCGACGCCATCATTCTCAAGATCGAAGAAATGTGTTTCCTGTCGCGGCTGTTGCGTAACGACACGCCGATCCGGCGCGGTGCATCCGAGCAGCGCGGCGCCAACGTTCTGGCTGAGTTCGGGCACTCCCAGACGGTCGACCACTTCTTGGACGACGCTCATATGGACGGCGAGCAGCGGCAATTTCGATCCTCGGTCGTATCTGTCGTGGCGCCTTGGGGAGATGCACAACGTCCGGGCCATTCTATCGATGGCCCGGCTCACGGGCCATGTATGGCGGCCGCGTTCGGACGGTGTCAGCGCCCGGCAAGCGCCGCGGCCTTCACGAACGCCTGATAGGAAGGAGAGTTATCACGGAATACATACGCGGCCGGGCTCGCGGTGATCCCGCTGGCTCCAATCCCACGCAGGTCCCCAACCGCCTTCATCAGGTCGGAACGTTGAACGACGACCGTAACCGCGTACCACACAGTGGGTTGTCCGTCCTTGCTGAACACCCGCGCGACCGTCGGGCCCTGGAGTCCCGCGATCTCCGGGTGTTGGAGCACGGCCGAAACGACGGCCTCCTCCGTTTCGCCCTGAACGTTCGCTGTGACCGAATAGACGCCGTTGGCGTTCTGGTGACCTTCGATGAGTTCGAGGATCAATCGAAGCGCTTCACGGCGAAACTCATCGTCGTAGAGCGACCTGACGTTCCCCACCAGCACGGCGCGCGACTCGAGCACGGACCCATCCGCGAGGATCTTCAGTCGGTTCTCCCTCAACGTGGTGCCCGTCTCGACGATATCGGCAATGACATCGGCGTACCCCATGAGCGGCGCCGCCTCCATCGCGCCTGCCGAGCCGACGACGGAAAAATAGTTGAGCCCATGCTCATAAAGAAATCTTGCGGTCAACCGCGGGTACTTGGTCGCAACCCGGAGTTCCTTCCCCTGCTCCCGCATGGTGACCGAGAGATCGGCGAGGTCGTACACCGAATCAACATCAACCCAGGCCTCCGGGACGGCGAGCATCAATCGACACTGCCCGAACCCAAGGTCCTCGTTGAGGACGATCGTGCCGGTGCCATCCGGCGTCGATTCCAGGTACCGGTCGAGTCCAACCACCGCGAGGTCAGCCGTTCCTTCCTCGACCTTAAGCGGGATATCCGCGGAACGTTGAAAGAGTGCGACTGAATCCGGGATGCCGCCGATGGGCGCGGACAGGCTGCGGGTGCTCCGGCGGGAGACACGAACGCCACATGCCACCAGGAACTCGATGGTGTCGTCGAGCAATTCCGGGTTCGTTGGGATAGCGATGCGCAGCGTCAACTCGGCAGGTCCTCAAGAGACACGGAGTGCGGCCCTTCGGGGCCGACCATCACGAAGGTCCGCGCGCCGTTGCTGATCGCATACTCCCGCGCGGCGTCGATCTGTCCGGGCTCCGGGTGTATCACCACGATTTTCGACCGGTCAGGTCCGCGAAGGCGTTCGGCTTCGGCCAACACGGCGGCGGAGTCGGCGAGCCCCCGTGGAACGACGACGGCTTCGATAGGTGCGCGGCTGGAGGTCGCGGACGCCCTTTCGCTTCGATCCAATACGGTGAGAATCGACTCAGCGGTGTACGCGAACCCGAGCGCCGGGAGGTCCGGCCCGCCAAGGGCTTTGATGAGGCCGTCGTATCGGCCACCTCCTGCCATTGGCCAGTCCGGTTGATCGGGATGGGTCACCTCGAAAACGAGTCCGGTGTAGTAGGCGAGGCCGGGCGCGAACCCGAAGTCCCACGTCTGATCGATCTCCTGAAGCCCGGCCACTCCAGACAGGAAACTCGCGAGTTCGCGGGCAGGATCGAGCAGGCCACGGTCAAGGCCGCGGGAACCAACGAGATTGTCCGCAGCAGCGATGACCGTCGCGGCGTCCCCGGTGATCGATACCAACTCCACAAGCATTTCCGTGGCCGCCTCCAACTTCGCGGGGTCTTCAGATGACTGAAGTTTCTCAAGCAGGCGTCCTTCGACATCCTGCATATCCCGGCTGCCAACCCAGGTTGGTCCGAACGAGGCAACCATCTGCTTCGCGACCGTGAGCGCCTGGTCTGGATCCAATCCGGCAAGAGCTACGGACGGGGCCCGATCGTCCGAGTCGATGCGGTCCGTGGTCAGGTGGAGGTGATGTGCTTCTTCCAGGACGCTAGTGACGGCATCAGCCCGGTCGCGAAAGCCCGTGAGCTTCGTCAACAAAAACAACTCGGCGCGATTCGAGAGCCCGAACGCGTCGAGAAGGTCGATCACGACTCCAAGGTGTCCAAACCGAACCGATGCGCCTTCGACACCGGCGCGTCGGATTCCCTCGCAGGCGACGAGGATCGTCTCCACGTCGGCGAGATGTGACGACGAGCCGATCAGCTCCGCGCCGACCTGCGTTACCTGGTTCGATCCGGAACTGCCAGCCAACGCCTGGTGACGGAATATGGGACCTTGGTAACGCCAACGGACAGGGAGCGCGGGCTGATCCGTGAGTCCAATGAACGCGCGGATCGTGGATGCCGTGAGTTCGGGTCTCAGGGCAGCTCTCGCGCCACCGGGGTCCTCGACCCTGTACAGGCGCGCCGCGAGTTCGCCGCCGGATTTCCGCAAGAAGAGGTCGGCATCCTCGACGATCGGTGTTCGAACCTCCTGGTACCCCCAGGCGGCGATGGTGTCCGACAGGAGGGATTCCAGCGTTGAAATCTCGCGCGAAGCGTCGCCGACTAAGTCGGCGGAGCCGGGCATGTTGCGTACGGGGCGTTGCACTAGGCGAGTCCAGGAGTCTCTGAAAACGGGACGGCTGAAGCTGCAGGCTCTCGTGAGCCCGGAGCGCATTCTATCCGAAGGATCCGACTCAGGTAGCGAGTCTGAGCAAGTAGGGTACGCTGTAGTACCCGGCGGCGGCGATCAACGTCACCTTGATCACCTTGCCGGCCGTGACGAGCGCCAGGAACTTCCACAACGGATATCGGGCGACCCCGGCCCAGACTCCCGCAATATCAAACGGTAATGGAAGCGCGGCGATGGCAAAGATCACTGGCGAAGCCCACCGGCTGGCGATCGTGTCGAACCGCGAATACCAACGCCCACCGGTAAGGACATGCCGCCCAGAGGCGCCGAGCAAATACCCGGTGAGTTCTCCGATCCCTGCTCCCAGACCACCGATGACACCGATGATCAGCGGATTCAGGGAGTTGGCTATCGCAAATGTGTAGGCGTGGCCCGGGGCAGGAAGCAATATCGTGGCGCTGTTCATCACCTGAACGAAGAAGACGCCCAGGTACCCCCAATTCCCGATACGGCTCATTACGTCGGCTGAGTAGATAAATACGAACAGGACGAAACCGAATACCGCACCCATGCGCAGAGCAGCGCGAACCACCATGGGACTGAACAGTCTGATCCGGCCCGCTTGGGCCGTGGTCGTATCCGAAGCGTCGACACTGGCGTCGACTAAACTCGGTGTCCCCTGCTCAGTGGTCATCCAGCCGTCCCCGGACTCAGTCTACATGCGGATCGGATCGGCTCACCTCACCCCCTCAATGTCACATCCCCGGCGCGGACTGTATGGAGGGTCCCCAGGCGGTCTCTCACGAGGAGCGCGCCGGTCTCGTCGACGTCCTCGGCCGTCCCTTCGATCTCCGTGTCGCTGCCTCCAACGACGACATCCCGGCCAAGCGTGACGAGGCTGTCCCGCCACTGCGCGAGGATATCGTCGCCCTCTTTCCCGCCCTCGTAGAGGCGTTCCAATCCTTCGAGCAAGGGGACCATAACCGACACGCGTGGAACGAACCGCCCGGACTCGCGCCCGAGACTGGTGGACACATCTGCGATCTCCGGCACGGACGCGGTGTCCCAGTTCACGTTGACCCCCATTCCAAGGACGCTGAAGGTGTTCGCCGGTTCGTCTCTCGTGGTCTCGACAAGAATCCCGCAGGTCTTCCGGCCGTTGAGGAGGATGTCATTGGGCCACTTGATCTCGGGTTTGAGGTCCGGAGCCGCCCGGATGATCGCATCTCGGACCGCCAGTGCGGCGATCATGACAACTAGGGGCACGATTTCTGGCGGAGGCCTGAGTAGCGCCGACATAAGGATGGATCCCCCGGGGGGCGACACCCAGGACCGCTTGAATCGACCCCGCCCGGCCGTCTGTTCGTCTGCGGACACGGCGAGGCCTTCCGGCTCACCGCGTCTTCCTGCCTCCGCGACCATATTCTGTGTTGAATCGACCGACGGAAGATGTACGAGCGGGCGCCCCAAGTAGGAAGTCTTCAAGCCACTTTCCACCTCTGGCGCCGACACTGGGTCCGGGACGTCGGTCATGTGACCTCCCAACGCATTGTTGTACCTATAATCGGCGAACCACAACTGGATAGGGGTAGTTCTGGATGGAATATCGAAAACTCGGAAATTCGGGCCTTGAGGTCTCCACCGTCGGGCTCGGAACGAACAATTTTGGTCGGCGGCTGGATTTCGACGGCACGAAGAAGGTCATCGACGCGTGCCTCGACCAGGGCGTCACCTTCATCGACACCGCGAACGT
>CAZIBZ010000245.1:0-5609 GCA_964537445.1 uncultured Dehalococcoidia bacterium
GGCCGCGACAGACACCGGAACTTCCTCCTGCTCGGCGGCGCCTTGTTGTTCGGGCTTACGCTCATCGTCTTCGCCAATCTGCACCACTTCACGTTCGCTTTTCCCGGATTGAGCACCGCGGCGACCACGTTTGTGCTCGCCATCGGAGTACTTGCCATCTCCGGAATGGCGAATTCCGCCTATATGATCACGATTCAGACGGTGTTGCAGGCGGCGGTCCCGGACGAGCTCCGCGGGCGCGTAATGGGAGTCCACGGACTGACGTGGAGCCTCATGCCTCTGGGTGGCTGGCAAAGTTCGTGGGTCGCCGGTTTCTTCGGTGCACCGATCGCCTTGACCGTGGGCGGCGCGGCGGTGATCGTTTACGCTGCCGGAGTCGCGACCCGGCCCGCGTTCCGCCGCAGGGTCATCGAAGCGACCCTGGATCACGACTGACCGGGTGGGCTCGACAACAGCAGACCGGGATCCGGTCGAAGAGAATACAGGCCGTGGCGTCTTAGGCGCGTTGGGTGCGTTCGCGTACCACAACTACCGCGTCTACTGGTTCAGCGCCTTCACGTTCGTTCTTGGTTGGCAGATCCTTCGCGTCGTCTTCGCGTGGGTCGCTTATGACCTAACAGGGTCCGCCCTGTACCTCGGATTGCTGGGTCTCGTCCAGACGCTCGGGACGGTGAGCGTGGTCCTGCTCGGCGGCGTCGCGGCGGACCGCGTCAATCGGCGCGCTCTGCTGTTGTTCACACAGGGATCGATGGCGCTGACGGTCTTCGCGATGCTCGCGCTGTCACAGGCGGGCGCGCTCGAAGCCTGGCACCTGCTCGCCGCTTCGGCGGTCATCGGGGTCACCCAGGGGATCGACCAGCCCACCCGCACCGCGATCATCCCCGCGTTGATCGACGACCGTCGCCTGCTGATGAACGCGCTGGCGCTCGGATCATCCGTTTGGCAGGGCACCCGCATCTTTGGCCCGGCGCTTGGCGGAATGCTGCTCGACCAGTTCGGAGCGACGACGACCTTCGCGGCCGTTGCGGTCGCGCTGGTCGCCGGAACGATGATCCTCGGCCTCCTCCGCATCCCACCCGTCTCGGAGCGAGAACAGGGATCCGCGCTCGGAGAGTTGTTCGAGGGACTCGCGTTCATCCGTCGTGAGCGGTTGTTCCGCAGCCTCATCTTGCTGACCTTCGTCGACAGTTTCTTCGGGGCCGCGTACATCTACCTGATGCCCGTGTTCGCCGTCGACATCTTCGGAGTGGGGCCGGACGCGATGGGCGTCATGTTTGGAGCGTCCGCCCTGGGAGCGCTCCTTGGAACAATGAGTGCCGCGTTCTTCGTACGCGGGCGGTGGCCGGTCCACCTTCTGCTCGGCGGGGCGCTGGCCTTCGGCGGCCTCGTCATCGGATTCGGGGCTTCCAGCATCCTCTGGCTCTCGCTGGGTTTCCTTTTCCTGTCCGGTGCCTGCAATTCTCTTTCGATGATCACGAACCAGACGCTCCTTCAGGCGGCGGTGCCCGAGGAGCTGCGCGGCCGGGTCATGGGCGTGTTCAGCCTGACCTATGGCCTCATCCCCGCCGGTGGGTTCCAGGCTGGGTATCTAGCCGACACGTTCAATGCCCAGTTGCTGTCATCATCGGCGGGATGATCGTCGTCGGCTTCGTTTCGGTCCTGTTGCTTCAGGGAGGCCTCCGGCATCAGATCCGCGCCGCCTCGACGATCGTGTCCGAAGCCGAGCCCACAGCTAGGGGTTGAGGGAAGACTGACACCATGACAACTCCACCCGAGGGCGCCCTCTCTCATCTCCGCGTGCTGGACCTCGGAGGCGGCGCATCCGAACTGGCGACGCGATTGATGAGCGACATGGGCGCCGACGTGATCCTGGTCGAGCCGCCCGGTGGGGTGCGATCGCGGGCCGATGGTCCATTTCAAAGCGATAAGCCGGACCCCGATCGAAGCCTCAAGTTCATTGCGAACAATGCGAACAAGCGAAGCATCGCCCTGGACCTCTCGTCGACGGAGGACCGCGATGTCGTCCGCGACCTGGCGGCCCGATCCGACGTCCTGGTGGAGTCCTTTGCACCGCCATATCTTCCGTCCATCGGCCTCGGATTCGAAGACCTGAAGACGGTCAACCCCGGCCTCGTCTACGCCTCCCTATCGCCATTCGGACAGGATGGCCCGTATAGAGACTTCGCCGCGACCGAGTTGACGATCCAGTCGCTCGCAGGCGACGGCTGGGTCTACGGGGACGACGAGCGTGAACCCTGCCTGATCCCCGGAGATGCGACCGAGCGCGTCGGCTCGATGCACGTTGTGCTCGGAACCCTGTTCGCGCTGCGTTCTCGCCGGTGGTCGGGCCGCGGGCAACACGTGGACGTATCACGACACGATGTCGGTGTCTGGCAGCTCGTCAGTGGCTCCCTATCGAGGATCAGTCTCCGGAACGAGGTTTACCGGCGTCCCGGCAAGGCCTCCACCGGCGTTGGGAGCATTTATCGGTGTGCCGACGGCATCGTCCAGTTCTTCCCCGCGACCCAGCAGCAATTCCGAAACATGGTCACGAAGTGGATGCAGGACAAGACCTTCGATGACGCGGTCTGGGACGACCCCGACTTCCGCCGCGACAACTGGGACGTCGTGGACGCTCACGTCACTGCGTACGTCGCCGACAAGCGTGTCGCCGACATCGAGCAGCAGGTTTTCGAGGCCGACTTCCCGATGGCACCGATGAGCACGATGGCGGAGTTCGTCAACCACCCGCACACCGTCGCCCGTGGGTTCATCATGGAACAGGACGATCCAAACATCGGTCGCCATCGCGCCGCAGCCGCCCCATATCGCTTCAGCGAGACTCCTTGGAGCGTCCGACGCCCCGCCCCGTCACTGGACGAACACGGCGCAGAGGTCCGAACCGGCCTGCTTGGTAGCGACCCACCCTCTCAACTCGCGTTCGTCGCGCACGCCGGAGATCGGCCGAAGCAACCGTTGGAAGGGATTCGCGTCCTGGACCTCAGCCGCGTGTTCGCGGGACCCTTCGCGACGATGCTGCTCGGGTTTCACGGAGCGGAGATCGTCCGGGTCGAATCAGAGGACCTTCCCGCGTTCCGAGCACCGCGTCAGCCCAACTACCCGGAGCTGAACCGCAACAAGCGTGCGGCCGCCATTGATTTCAGGAGTCCGCCAGGCATCGATCTACTGAAGCGCCTCGTCGCTCAGAGCGATGTCGTCTTCGAGAACTTCCGGCCCACCGTGGTCGACCGGCTCGGTCTGGGCTACGAGGATCTCCGGAAGATTCGCCCGAACCTCATCATGATCTCGATGTCGGGCTACGGGCGTGATGGCCCGCTCCGCGACCGCTCCGCCTTCGGGCAACTGCTCATGGCGTTCAGCGGTCTGTCCTACATCTGGGGTCACCCGGAGTCGGACCTCGACACGCGACCCAAGAACGCGTACTCGGACTTCGTCCTGGGCGTCCAGGCGGCGATGGCCGTGGCGATGGCGATCGAGTATCGCGACCGCACCGGCCTCGGACAGTACATCGAAAGCTCGCACGTCGAGGGTCTCGCAGGAATCATGGGCCCTGAGTTGCTCGAATACCTGGTGAACGGCACGAGTCCCGAGCCGAAGGGCAACGCAAGCACCGTGTATGCACCCCACGGGGCGTACGAGTGCCGCGGATGGGACGCATGGGTCTCGATCGTGGTCGACGGTGACGAACAGTGGGAGCGGATGCGGAAGGCGATGGACGAACCCGCCTGGGCATCCGACGGGAAGTTCGCAACGCACGACGGCCGTGTCGAGAACCGCCGGGAACTCGACGAACGCATCTCGTCGTGGACCTCCACGAAGCTCCCCGGCCAGGTGCAGGAGTTGTTGCAGGGTCACGGCATCGCGTCGGGTGCCGTCCAGAACCCGCTGGAAGTCCTGCACGATGAGCACCTGAAGGCCCGCGATACCATCGTCCGGGTCGAACAGGACCCCGAATGGTGGGGCACCCTAGACCATCCGGGCCTCTCGATCCACCTTTCGGAGACCCCCGGTTGGGCGGGAGACAGCGCACCGACTCCCGGCCGCGATAACGAATACGTCTATAAGCAACTCCTCGGCCTCTCGTCAGCGGAGATCGAGCGGCTCACCGCGGATCGCGTCCTCCGCTGATCGTCGTCTTGACATAGTTTTTCAACCAGGTTTAGAATTGAACCGGGTTCTTAAGCGCGGCGGCAGTTTCTTCGGTCCCAGAGGCGAGGTGCCTCCATATGTCCTCCTCTTTCGCGAGCCCCAACGATGGTGGTGGTGACGGAGGCCGCGCATGGTCTCCTCGCGACGGCCTCCAGTTCAAGTGCAGGTTCTGCGGTGAGTTCCAGCGCGCTCCCGACTCGGTGGTCCTCGACTACTGGCTCGAGTTCGGGTGCGAGGAATGCCTCCGCTCGGTGAACCGGCGCGCAAAGGCGATCCTTCTCAACGTCTTCACCGCCGAGGAGTTGAACGCCAGGTTCTGACGGCCCGCGTTCGTCTCGCGCCAGCACGGTTCGCGCCCGGCGTCCCGAGGAGTGTTCTACGCTCGTTTTGACCCGATTGGTGATGCGAAAAGCCGGGCCCTCCCGATAGGAAGGCCCGGCTTTCGGTTACTCGACCGGGAAATTCTGCCCGGTCGGACCATTTGATTCTGGTTAGCCGCCGATCTGCACCAGTCGACCCGTGATCGTGTAGAACCGGGCTTCAGGTCATCCTTCGGCTCGATCGTGAGCTCGAAGTTGGAGTCTTCGTCGTCGACGGCCATCAACCATGTGCCATCACTCAGCTGGCCCTCTTCAAGGTCCGACTCATCGGTGATCTCGACGTCGATCCCCGCGGGGATATTGAGCTCAAGGATCGCCGCCCCGGAAACGCCGCTGGCATTCCAGAGGTAGAAATCGGCGGTGACCCGCTGGCCGACGTTCAGCTCCATCGCAACCGAGAACTCGGTGCCCTCGTCATTCGAGGTAGTCACGGCGTCATCGGCGTCAGTCACGACGATCCGTTCGTCCAGGTCCCTGTTGTCAACATCCAGCGTGATCGCCTGCTCCACCGTGAGCCCGACCGATCCGGTCACGGACCCTGCCAGTACCGGCCCAACGGCCTGTCCGGCCGCCAGCGCAACCGCTGGGACCGCCAGGATCGTCCAGATCGGGATGCTCAAGCGCCCCAGTTGTATCTTCCTGCCAAATATCGCTTTCACGTTTGCCCCCTCGCCTTCCCTTTCGGCTCTATCAGATGGAGGCAGCTTCTGGTATCGGGGACCCGGAACACAGTTCGTGATAGACGTTCTCGAAGTACCGGACTTCACCCATAGGTTTCAAACACTCACATCGCGGATGTCACGTTCATCCGGGATGTCCGCGACGGCTGCACCACCAGCCTCTACAATCAGACCGGTACTGGAGACACGTCTGGGAGGGGTGGCCGAGTGGACGAAGGCGGCTGTCTTGAAAACAGCTACTCCGCAAGGGGTCGCAGGTTCGAATCCTGTCCCCTCCGCCATCGGTCCGCATCCCGACCAGGCGATACCACCCGCTGATCCGCCTCCGGGCGTTCAGATCCTGATCACGAGAGAAACACGAGGGGGAACACGCGCTCAT
>CAZIBZ010000246.1:0-2921 GCA_964537445.1 uncultured Dehalococcoidia bacterium
GCTTCCACCATCTTCCGTTCCTCCCTTCGAACACTTTCCCCTGCGCTCTTTCGAACCTCGTTTGAGAACAGGTCCGATAGCGAACGGGAGACTAGCAGCGCACCCGCTGTTTTGTCAACTTGCTACGCGTCGGCGCATAATCGCGCCGGCGACATTCAACGGCGAGCCGCTGAGATCTCTGTCTCTCTTCCGGTTATCCAGGCAGAAGGGGCCAGCGCCAAGATGCTGACCGCCGCTCCTACAAGGAAGAACCGTGAAAAAACGGCCAGCGAAGCGTCCGTGACTCCCTGTTGATACTCGGCTGCCGTCAGCGCCTCCGTCCCCGCCGGGATCTCGATCCCCGGTATCGGTAACGTCAGATCCGTCGTCAACAGCTCGAAATAGCCGATCCCCCACCCGCTCAGCGCCGCCAACCCGAGCGTCATCCCGAGCATTCGCGCCACCGTGATCAGCGCAGCGGCCGTCCCCCGGTACGCCTCGCCACCCGCGTTCACGGCCGCCACCAGGATTGGAGAGATCACTAGCCCGAACCCAAACCCGCCCACCGCCAGGTGCGCGGTCAATGAAGGGTCGCGGATACTCGTGTCCCATTGGCTCATCAACACGAACCCCACCGCCGCCAGCACCAGACCCGCCATCGTCGGAAGTTTCGGACCCGCGTATCTGGTCAGGTATCCGCCGGCCACGGCGCCGAACGGCATCGCTCCGGTGAAACGCATCAGCCGCATCGCTCCCTCGAACGGCGTCTGTCCCAGCACCGTGTCGCTCATCAGAGGCACCGTCACCAGTGCCACGATTAACCCCGCGCCCACGAGCAGTTGGACGGAAAACGCAGCCACGAACGGACGCGTGATGAACAGAGCGCTGTTGAACAAAGGGTCCCGCACGCGACGCTCGACGACCACCAACACCACGAGCAGCCCGATTCCGAGGCCCAGGATCAGGTAGGGACCATTCGAAGTCGCCCGAAAGATCTCCCGTTGAGTCAGGGCGAATGTCGTCAGCGCCAGCACAGCCCCGAGAAGCAATCCGCCACCGAGGTCCAGCCGGATCGACGGCCTCGGCGCCTCCCGCACCATCGCAAGCCCCATCAGGAGGATCGCGCTCTGTAGGATGTTCAGCCAGAAGATCCACCGCCAACTCGCCAGTTCGATGATTGCCCCGCCGTAGAGCGGACCCAGCACGCTCCCGATCTCGGCCGACGCGCCGACAACCCCCAATACCAGCGCCCGACGTGACGCCGAAGCGCGGTTGCTCGCCAGCGCGATCGCCGACGCCACCAGCGCCCCACCACCCATCGCCTGCACTATCCGGGCTCCGACGATCCACCCCAATCCGGAAGACATCGCGACGACGACCGATGCCGCCGCGATGACCAGTAGCCCAACCTGGTAGACCCGTCGGTGTCCGTAGATATCTCCGGCCCGCCCGCTCAGCGGTACGGCCGCGGTGAATCCCAGCAGGTAGCCAGTGATGACCCAGGCAGCTTCGTCGATCCGCGTGATGCTGATCTCCAGGTCGAGCATCACGGCGGGCAGCGCGGTCACCACCACCGTCTGGTCCAGCGACGCGAAGAACACGCCGGCGCACACCAACCCCAGCACCTGGTTCGGCGAAAGATTCCGCCCCATCAATCTCATCGCGTGACGATACCCGACGGACCCGTGTACAACGCGTCGTACCCGTCTAGAACCCCGTCGGGACTCCAAACTCCGCGGCGTCCCCGAACCGGGACAGGGTCAACAAACGTCGTGTCCCCTCATCGTCCGAATGCAAAAGCCGGCCTGACAGCTCTATCAGATGCGGCAACCCGTCCGCGTCCGCGATCACGACCTCGGCCACGACCGTCGCGGACGGGTCCGAGAGTGCCCCATCAAACAGGACGCGGAACTCCGAAGCCCCGATCGTCCCGCGTACCGACCGGCCCGCTCCAACATCGGTCCCGCGCGTCCCAGCGAACTCCAGCGATCCCACTGATGTCATCAGCGTCCGAATCGTCTCTGCTAACCCGTCAAGCTTCACGGGCAACTCGGACGCGTCGGCTCGGGTCCACGAGCCCGACAACGGGTTCGTCGCGTAGCCCTGCCCGTCGATAACGCGGATTTCGGTCTCCAGTGGCGCCGCCGGCGCGCCGACTGCGCCCAACCCCAGGAACCCTCGCACCGAGCCCGTGAGTCGTACGTCTCCCCTCGCCCGTACCAGCACCAACCCTGGTGAAACCTCCGTTTGCCCTGCCAAGTCCTCCAACTCAAAATGAAAACTCTCCTGGCGCGCGAACGTGGATGCTCCAGAGTCCACCAGCTCCACCAATTCCTGGGTGGTCGGAGTCGCGGTTGGTGGCTCGTCTTCCGGCCCAGTCGGTCCGCCTGCGGAACACGCCGATCCCAGCACGAGCGTCGATATCGTGAAAACGACAAACGCAGCAAGCATGCGTCTCGTCTCGGGCAGATCGAAGAGTCGGTTTCGACCGACCATGGACGGCACGTTGATTTCGCCCGTCCTCATCCCACACCAACCAGCCCGAAAACCTCGCCCCGGCCGACCGAGAAGGACACGTCGTCCACGACCCTGCGGTCGGCGTATGACTTCGATATCCGGTCGATTTCCAGTGCCGAGTCCATCCAAGAACTCTACAGGCAACGAGATGTTCGGCGATTCAGACCGAGCGAAACGATTCCGGTCAGGGAACGTCCATCCGCCTCAGTCGGACCAACGACAATCCAACGAACAGCGCAGTCGCGATGCTTACACCTGCTATCGCCGCCCAGAGCCCGATCACGACGTCCTCGAACACCGAGAACGACTCACTATCCAGCCCGTACATCATGGACACCGTCCACGCACGGACGCTCCCGTACCGGATCCCTTCCAGCAGGCCACTCGCGACCCCTTCCCAGAGGAAGATATACATGAGCCCAAGA
>CAZIBZ010000247.1:0-20906 GCA_964537445.1 uncultured Dehalococcoidia bacterium
CAGGAAGTATCAGATTCGGGAGAAATCACGATCGAAACGTGGATCAAGCCTCACCTGGCGACACAGGAAGGGCCGGCGCGGATCGTAACCCTTTCCACAAATACCACGACGCGAAACGTGACGCTTGCTCAGCGCGGCACGGCGTTTGATACGGCGCTCCTGCGACCGAGACGGACGAGAGCGGGCTGCCCTCGTTGCTGAGCCCATCCGGGTCCGCGGACTCCGCTCTGTCCTGCGTGACGTATACGCGTGACGAAGCTGGCCTTCGGAAGCTCTACGTGGACGGCGTCGAGGTCGCGAGCAGCACGGTGGGCGGCACACTCGAGAACTGGGACCAGAGCTATAAGCTGGCGTTCGGTAACGAGTTCACGATGAACCGGCCATGGTTCGGCGAGCTGCACAACGTGGCGATCTACTCGGTCGCGCAGAACGCTTCGAAGGTCCAACACAACTGCTCCCTGATGCCGCCGCTGGTGACGGCGACGATGATCTCCTCACAAGACTCGTACGTTCGGGAGGATGAGGACGAACGGAATTATGGGACATCGAACCGGATGAAGGTCCGCTCAGACGACGATGACAATCGGCGTGGATTCGTCCAGTTCGACCTCTCCGAGATCCCCCAGGGATCGACGATCCTTTCGGCAACCCTCCGCGTGTGGAGAGCGAGCGGGGCATCGTCGGTCCGGCGGCACGAGGCGTGGATGGTGCTCGACTTCTGGTTGGAGAACGCAATCACCTGGGAAGACCAGCCGGGGATCCACAGCGACCAGAGCGACGTTATCGATGTCGGCGATCCGGATACGTTCAAAGAGTGGGACGTACTGTCCAACGTCCAAGACTTCGTGGACGGATCGGTCCCGAACTACGGATGGCGAATCGGCGACGTGAACGAAGATGCATCGAGCAAGAAGGAAACGAGCTACGCGACGCGTGAGGACGCGAACCCAGCCATCCGGCCGCGGCTGGTGATCTACTACCTCGCGGCTTAAGGGGCCTCGATCGGACAACCAGGCCGGAGCCCAACATCCGGGATTAGGCCCTGTCTCCGGATGCCGCCCAGATCTTCTCCGACGTGAGCGGGAGCTCGTAGAGCCGGACACCGGTTGCGGCGGCGATGGCATTGGCGATCGCGGGTGCCGTGGTGATGTTCGAGTGTTCCCCGACGCCCTTGATCTTGTATTCGCCGCGGCCGGTGTCCTTCTCCACCAGGACGGTGTTGAGTTCGGGGATATCCCGGGCCGTGGGAATCTTGAAATCGGCGAACGAAGGATTGGTCACGCGGCCGCCTTCGTCGACGACGATGTCCTCCATCACTGCCTGGCCGATCGCCTGCATGATCCCGCCCTCGATCTGCCCGTAGAAACCGACGGGGTTCAGCACGCGGCCGGTGTCGTGGACGGCGGTGAGTTTCGTCAGCCGGATCTCTCCCGTCT
This sequence comes from uncultured Dehalococcoidia bacterium, assembly GCA_964537445.1. Classification (GTDB taxonomy): domain Bacteria; phylum Chloroflexota; class Dehalococcoidia; order UBA6926; family UBA6926; genus JASLZO01. Next base: position 1,437 of record CAZIBZ010000247.1, read on the forward strand.
CGGGCTCGACGGCGACCTCGGCGACCTGGGCGACGAACGAGGTGTAGGGGTTCGGGTTGGTCTCCGCTTGATCGGCGCGCTCGACGAGAGGTTCGCCCCTGCGGGAGACGATGCTGGCAAACGTCGCTGTCTCTCCCGACGCGTCGTTGACCAACACTCCATCACGGAAGGCGATACGTTCTTCGCTCCATCCCATGAACTCTGCCGAAAGCCGGCGGAGGCTGTCCTTCACTAGTCTGGCGGCGGCTAGCCCGCCATGAGTGATGGCAAAGCTGACCCGGCTGCCACCCACGCCCATATCAGTCTCGACGTGGTCGGTGGACCAGGGGACGACCCTTACGTCGGTTGGCTCAACGCCAAGTTCTTCGGCCACGACCTGACTCAACAACGTGTAGGTTCCGTTCCCGGATTCGAACAGGGATGTGTTCGCGGTGATCGCCCCGTCCGGGTCAATAGTGATGCCGACATGAGACTCCCCGGCCCCCTGGGAGCGGTGGCCGATGGCGATGCCTCGACCCATGCCCGGAGGCGTTGGGCCGCCAAGGTCCGCGGCTTCCGCCGCCGCGCGAAGGACCTGGTCGAGCATGACGTCCTGGTACCGAGTACCGGTAGGGAGATCGTCTCCGTCATGAATGACGTTCTTGAGCCGAAGCTCGAGCGGGTCCATGCCCAACTCCTCGGCGACGACATCCATGTGCTGTTCTCCGGCAAAGATCCCCTGGAACTCGCCGGGCGCGCGATGGAATCCGCAGGGCACGGTGTTCGTGTAGACCTGATAGGCGTCTATGCTGACGTTCGGCACTTTGTAGGGGCCCGCTACCTCGCGTGCGCCGATCAGGTTGACGTTCGGCCCGGGTTTGTAAGCCCCGTACGCGCCGCTGTTGAAGTAGACCTCCGACTCCCATGCGGTGAGAGTCCCGTCTCGCTTAACGCCGACCTTTACTCGCAGCTCGGCCTCGTGGCGAGGGTTCATGGCCAACAGTTCCTCGTCATAGCCGAGGGTCATCTTCACGGGTCGCCCCGTGGCCTTCGCGAGGAAGTAACAGATGGGCGTCCCAGTCGCATCCCCTTTCCCGCCGAAGTCACCACCAACGTGCGCGAATTCGACGGTGACGCGATCGTGTGGAATCCCAGCGGCGTCGGCGATCGTGTTCCGGTTCTGGAACGGCGACTTCGTTCCGAGCCAAACGTGAACCTGCTCGTCCTCGTCGATCCAAACCGCGGTGTTGTGGGGCTCCAGATAGGCCTGGTGCGTGCGTTGCGTCCGGTATACGCGTTCAACCACGACATCTGCTTCCGCCATGCCCTGGTCGATATCGCCCTTGCCCCAGTGCTCACGCGAAAAGACGTTGGTGACAGGGTCGAGGGCTTTCGGGGCGCCCATGTAGCTATTGAAATCAGGGTGGAGAGTCGTCGTATCGGGCTTTCGAGCATCGTCCATCCCGACGACGGGACCCAGTTCCTCGTATTCGACCTCAATGAGCGAGGCGGCTTCTTCGGCGATCTCCTCATCGTCCGCCGCAACGGCGGCGATCTTGTCGCCAACGAACAGCGCGCGATCCCAAACGAGAACTGGCTCGTCTTGGAGCCGTTTCCCCGTGCGGATACCCTTTACGTCCTCACCGGTGATGACCGCGTGGACGCCGGGGAGGGCCAGCGCCCGTGATGCGTCGACCCTGACGATCCGGGCGTGAGGAAACGGACTGCGGAGGACCTTGGCCCAGAGCATCCCGGGGAGGGTGACGTCAAGGCTGTACTTGCCGCGCCCGGTGACCTTCTCGGGTCCGTCGGCCCGGGCGACCGGGGTTCCTATGACGCGGTAGTCGGTTGAAGTAGCCATCCGTTCCTCCCAAGCGTGAGGCGCCTCCGAGGGCGCGGGCCAATTGTAGGTTGAGATACATGCGGATTTCGCGGGCCGTGGCGATGCACCAGTGCGTCACAATGACCTCGAGCCCATGCGGATACTGGCGATAGACATCGGTACCGGAACACAGGACATCCTCCTGTTCGATTCACACCGCGCGATCGAAAACTCGGTCCAGATGGTGATGCCGTCGCCGACGATGATCGCGCGGGACCGGGTCAGGGCGGCGACAGCGGAGCGACTCCCGGTCGTGCTGACGGGGGTGAACATGGGCGGTGGGCCTGTGACGGGGGCCGTCCGTCAGCACGTCGAAGCAGGGTTGGCGGTGTATGCGATTCCTTCCGCGGCTGTCACATTCGACGACGACCCTAACGAGGTCCGGGCGATGGGTGTCGAAATCATCTCGGAAGAGGAGTCGAACGGGGTCAGAGACGGCGTCATCGTTGACCTGAAAGACCTCGACCTGGCGATGGTGCGCCAATCGTTGGCCGCGTTCGACGTTGCGCCGGACTGGGACGCGCTGGCGGTCGCGGTTTTCGACCACGGGGACGCCCCACCCGGGTACAGCGACCGGAAGTTCCGGTTCGATCATTTGCGGCAGCAGGTACTCGGCGGGAAGCGCGACCCGGTGTCGTTCGTGTACCTGGCGGACGAAGTCCCAGACTACCTGACCCGGATGCGGGCGGTGATCAACGTTGCCTTACGCGACGAGCCCGGAACTCCTCTGCTGATGATGGATACGGTAGAGGCGGCGATCCTGGGATCGCTGGAAGATCCACGAGTTGCGGCGGAACGACGGAAGGTCGTGGCGAACCTTGGAAACGAGCACACGCTGGCGTTCCATCTGGATGGGACGACGATCCTTGGCCTGTACGAGCATCACTCCCACGTTTTGAGCCGGGAACAGCTGGAGGACCACATCCGCCGACTGGTGCGCGGGGACCTGGATGATGACGAAGTCTGGCGCGGGCAGGGCCACGGGGCAATCGTGATCGAGGCCGAAGGGCAAGAACCCCCGGGATTCCTGTCGGTCATCGGTCCGATGCGCGGAATGCTGGCGGGCTCGGAACTGCGGCCGTACTTCGCGACCCCACACGGGTCGATGATGCTGGCGGGTCCGTTCGGACTCGTTCGAGCCTGGGCCGAGCGCAAAGGAGACTGGCACGATGAGATCGGCGCCGCTCTGCGTGTCGTCGGCGAATCGCCCGAGGGCCACGATCACTGAAAACGGCGACGTCGAGCCCGATCTCGCGGCGTTGTCGAGCGGTTTCTCGTTGTAGGATGTCGGAGCGATGAAGGTTGGCGTACCCAAGGAAACGAGAGCAGGCGAACGGCGCGTCGCGTTGGTGCCGGACCTAGTCCAGCGGTACGTGAAGCTCGGCGGCGAAGTGATCGTGGAGCATGACGCCGGCAAGGAATCGTTCTTTCTCGACGCGCATTACCGAGAAGCCGGGGCGACGATCGCGCCCGGGCCCGCCGAGCTGTATGCAGAAGCCGACTTCGTCCTGAAAGTCCAGCGGCCGCAGGACGACGAGGTTGGATCGATCAAGAACGGTGCGGCGGTGGTCGCTCTGCTTCAACCGCTCACGAATACCGACCTGGTCAAGAAGCTCGCCGACGGGGGCGTGACCTCCTTCAGTATCGACGCTGTTCCGCGGATCGCCCGAGCGCAGAAGATGGACGCGTTGTCCTCCCAGAGTTCGGTGGCCGGGTATAAGGCGGCGTTGGTGGCGGCGGATTCCCTGGGGAAGCACCTGCCATTGATGATGACGGCGGCCGGGACGATGCCGCCCTCGAAAGGCCTAGTCCTGGGAGCCGGGGTCGCGGGCCTGCAGGCGATCGCGACGGCGAGACGATTGGGCGCTGTCCTAGAGGCGTTCGACGTACGTCCCGCAGTGAAGGAACAGGTCGAAAGCCTTGGCGCGACCTTCATCGAGGATGACGTGGTCTCCGACAAGTCGGAGGACGCGGGTGGATACGCAACGGAGCTCTCTGAGGATCACCAGCGCAGGGAACAGGAGATGATCCATCGGCACGTCCGGGAGGCGGATTTCGTGATTACGACTGCGTTGATACCGGGGCGGCCCGCACCTCTTCTGGTGACCGCGGAGATGGTCGCAGACATGAAACCGGGGTCGGTGATCGTGGATCTCGCGGCGGAGACCGGTGGGAACTGCGCGCTGACGACGCCGGGCGAATCCGTGCTCGTGGCGGAAGGTGTCCTGATCCACGGACCGTTGAATCTTCCGAGTGAGATGCCCATCCACGCGAGCCAAATGTACGCGCGGAATATCTTCAGCTTCTTCGAGCACCTGGTCCAAGACGGGGAAGTCAAGCTGGATTTCGAGGACGCGATCACGAAGGACGCGTGCATCACGCACGAAGGGAAGATCGTGCAGGAAGCCACGCTCGCAGCAGTAGGCGCGGCGGCGGACTAGGAGAGGCTGTGCTCGAAGTAACCCTCCTGGCAGCGTTCTATGTGTTCATCCTTGCGAATTTCGTGGGGTTCGAGGTGATCACGAAGGTCCCCCCGACGCTCCATACGCCGCTGATGTCGGGAGCGAACGCGATCTCCGGGATCACGCTGATCGGCGCACTGTTGATCGCCGGGCAGGAAGGCGGGACGACGGGAACCGTGCTCGGTTTCGCGGCTGTCGTGCTTGGCACGATCAACGTCGTGGGCGGGCTGATGGTGACGGACCGGATGCTTCAGATGTTCCGGCGACGGCCGGACGGACAGGACCAACGGTAGCCCGTGGAAGACCGCGTACTCGACTACCCGCTGATCATCACGGCGACGTACCTGGTGTCGGCGGGGCTATTGATCGTCGGCTTGAAGCAGATGGGTTCACCGGCGACCGCGCGACGAGGCAATCTTCTCGCATCAGCCGGGCTGCTCTCGGCGGTGGCGATAACGCTGCTGGACCGGGCGATCCTGGACTTCAGGACGATTGCAGCCGGCATGCTTGTCGGGGCGGTAATCGGAGCGGCGTTCGCGCGGACCGTGAAGATGACCGCGATGCCGCAGATGGTCGCGATCTTCAACGGGTTCGGCGGTGGAGCGTCGGCCCTGATCGCCATCAGCGAATTCCTGCGGTTCAGCGACGACCGGTCGATCGACATGCCAACGGAGACAGCGGTGACGATCATGCTGGGCACGCTGATCGGCCTGGTGACACTGTCGGGGAGCTTTATCGCGTTCGGCAAGCTGCAGGAGATCGTGGCGACACGGGCGGTCACGTACCCGCTTCAAAAGACGATCAGCGCGGTCCTATTCATTGGAATCGTCGCCGCTTCCGTGTACCTGGTGGTCGAAGGACCAGACCTGGCGCCGTTCCTGGCACTGGTCGCCATGTGCCTGTTGCTGGGGGTCCTGCTGGTCGTGCCGATCGGCGGGGCGGACATGCCGGTCGTCATCTCGCTGTTGAACTCTTACTCGGGGTTGGCGGCCGCGGCGGCGGGTTTCGTGCTGAACAACACGATCCTGATCGTCGGTGGTGCACTAGTGGGCGCCGCCGGGCTCATCCTGACGCAGATCATGACGCGGGCGATGCATCGGTCGCTGCTGAACGTGGTGTTCGGCTCGTTCGGCGCGCAGGAGTCGAGCGGTTCCGCCGGTGGTATCCGGAGCCGGGCGGACGTGCGGGATGGGGACCCCGAAGACGTGGCGATCATGCTCGCGTACGCGCAATCCGTGATCGTGGTGCCGGGATATGGACTGGCGGTCGCGCAGGCGCAGCACCAGGTGCGTGAGTTGGCCAGCCTGTTGGAGGCGCGGGGCACCAACGTCCGGTATGCGATCCATCCGGTCGCTGGACGGATGCCCGGCCACATGAACGTGCTCCTTGCCGAGGCGGACGTACCGTACGACAAGCTGTTTGACCTCGACGATATCAACGACGACTTCGAACGCACCGACGTTGCGGTCGTGATCGGCGCAAACGATGTTACGAATCCGGCCGCCCGAGATGCTGCCGACAGCCCGATCTTCGGGATGCCGATCCTGAACGTCGACCGTGCGCAACAGGTGGTCGTGCTGAAGCGGAGCCTGAGTCCAGGGTTCGCGGGCATCGACAACGAACTCTTCTACCGTGAAAACACGACGATGTTATTCGACGACGCGAAGGCAGGCGTCGGGAAGTTGATCGCAGCCGTCTCAGAGGTCTGACACTGGACGGCTGGCCGGTAGAGTTTCGCCTCGGACGGATGGAGTGAGGTCGGGAGACTTCCGATGATCATCGACATGCACGCTCATGTTGTGCCGGAGCACTTCGACCCACCCGATACTCGCGCGAGTGCGCGGGACTGGCCCGTGATGGAACACTTCGAGCCTGGACGCGCGAGGGTGATGATCGGGGGTTCGAACTTCCGGACGGTGACGAGCCAGAACTGGTACGCGGACCGCCGGATCGAGGACATGGCACGGGAAGGCGTCGATGCTCAAGTGATCTCGCCGATGCCGCAACTGCTGTCCTACTGGTTCACGTCGCGGGACGGTTTGGAGATGAGCCGGTACCTGAACGAGTTCATCGCAGAGATGGTGCACTTCTCGCCGGACAAGTTCCACGGGCTGGGAATCGTACCGATGCAGGACCCTGAGAACGCCGCAAAGGAGTTGACCGAGGTCAAGAAACTCGGACTTCGCGGAGTGGAGATCGGGACGAACGTCGTGGGACTCTCGCTGGCCGAGGAGCGGTTCCATCCGTTCTTCCGGGAAGCGGAGCGCCTCGATCTGTCCGTGTTCGTCCACGCGCTCCACCCGACGATGGCCGAGCGTATCCAGGGGCCGGAAGTCGCGCTGAATGCGATCGGATTTCCGACCGAAACGGGGTTGACGATCGGTTCGATGATCGCCGGCGGGGTGATCGAGGCAGTCCCGGAACTTCGGTTGGCGTTCAGCCATGGTGGGGGCACGTTTCCCGCCCTGTTGCCACGGATGCAGAACGCGTGGGCCCGAACGTGGAACGGAGAATCACCGGCACCCGACGCACCAGTCACCCCGCTTCGAGACCGCCTCCTGAGGTCGCCGTACGAGTCGGCCCGAACGCTCTACTACGACACGTTGGTATTCGATCATCGCGCGATCCGACTACTCGCGGACCTGATGGGCACGTCGCAGCTGACAATCGGGACGGATTACCCGTTCGCAGAGCGCGAACAGCCGGTGGGGAAGACGCTGGCATCGATGGGGTTCTCCACGGATGAGCTGGAGGGCATGACGAACCGGAACTGCCTTCGGTTTCTTGGGATAGCTGGCTGAAGACTACCCCTCGGATAGCACCTCGAGCACCGACTTTCGTCCTGGCTCCCAACCGAAGTCGGCGGCGCGCTTCGGCGAGATCACCATGTTCTTCTGGTAGATCCCGAGGGCTCCGAACAGCTCGACGAAGCGATCTGCCGGCATCGGTTCGACCTTTCTCGGGATCCCTGCAGCGGTGGCGACCGCACCGGCGAGATCGAGGACCGAAACAGGTGGCTCGGCAGGCGCATTGACCAGCGTTCCGGGCGTTGCCTCCTCGAGGGCGATCGAATACAAATTGGCCAAATCTTCCACATGGACGGTGGAGACGCGTCGCGCACCACCGTCTTCCGGGTAAAAGCTGACGCCATGCTCCAATGCGCGTTGGACGAGCGTGCGCATCCAGCCATGGCGCGCGATGTCATCTCCATAGACCCAGACGGGCCTGATCACGACGGTCCTTCCTGCGGGCGCCTGAAGGACGGAACTCTCAATTTCTGACTGCGCGGTGCCGCGTCGATCGGTCGATAGGGCAACCGATTCATCGACAACGGTTTCTCCCGTGTCGGCGTAGGCGCCCGTGCCCGTGGTGAGGATGAATGCGTCGTCCAGCGAACGGAGGGCATCGATGACCTGCGTGGGCGAAATTGCGCCCTCGGTGGTCCTTGGGGTGATCCACATCGTGGCGTCGGTGGATTCGACGGATGAAATGATGGAGTCAGGCGCCGTCAGGTCCCCTCTGATCGGGGTTATTCCCTGAGCCTCGAGTTCGGCGGCGGCCCCGTCGGAACGACACAGACCCACGACCTCGTTCTCATCGGCGATCAACTGTCTTGCGACCGTTCCGCCGATGAAGCCAGTGGCGCCAATCACGAAGACCCGCATCAGCTATCGGCCCCAGAAGGAATAGGTGTCCGGTGCCGTGGCCCGGACGGGACGGCCGGAGCAAGCGTGGCGACGATGAGGCTCGGGACGAGGAGGATGCCTGCTGTTGTGAGCGTCGAGATGATGAGGGCTCCAAGCGCAAGCGTGGACAGAATCATGATTGGCTGCCCGTCACGGAACCCGGAGAACTTCCGCCACGCGCCGACGATGTTCGCCAGAAACAACAGCGCGGCGGAGACGACGGTCAGGATGAACGGCAGAATGCTCTGGTCGTCATAGAGGTTGGGGACGACCGTCACCCAATACCAGACCGCGGCTATCGCAAGAGTGACCCATCCGAAGACGGCCGCGGCTCCCGCAACGATGATGGCCCACACCGATAGATCTCGATTCAGTCAGCGACCTGCCGACTCGGCTCGGCCGTCGGTGCGCCACCGTCTTCGGTGCCCGTCACGACCAGTTCCTGCTCCGTCACCTCGTCTTCGACGATGCTGAACGCCCGAACGACCGGCTTCTCCTTGTCTTCAAGAGAGACGATCAAGTAGTAGGACTCCGACCATGCGGCGAGGTTGCGGTCGGTCTGGGAGGGGTAAGCCTGCGTGTGCGTGTGGGAATGGTAGAAACCCCAGAGTTCCCAGCCCTTTTCCTCCGCTTCCTGATAGACCTTGAAAAATTCCTGCGGGTCCATGTTGTACCGATAGGGGCTGTGTTCCGTATTGGTGACGCGCCGCAGCGCGACGACGGCGTCGTTTTCGCCGAGAAGGGCACCACAGCACTCATCCGGGTCGTCCTCTCGCGCATGGACAATCATTTCGTCAACAAAACGTTTATCGAGTTCGATCAAGACGTGGCTCCGATCATCGACGGGAGGTCCCAAAGCCGAACAGGCCGAGTTGATGGATGGGGCACAATATCCCGCTTGAAAGCAGGTCATGCTGAACTGCATCACCCTCTGAAACCTCGTTGCCGGACAGGTCTACGTATGCCCCGGTGCGCGGGTTGTAAACGATGCCGCCGCTCGTGGCGGCAGATGCTTGCTGCGAGAGAGTCGTCAGGTGGGTCCCGAGGAGAATTAAGAAGACAGCCGCAGCCGCTATCCCGATCGGAATCAGGTTGACGAGCCTGCCCCTCCAGCTAGCGGTCATCGGATCTCGATGATTACGGGATGACGCTAAGTACGCGCTCCGCGGTGATGACGCCGATCGTGTGACCTGTCGTCCCGCGTGCAGAGAGAGCCGCGTGCAGCCTGGGTTCAGTTTCTTCTGCGACAGCGATCAGCAAGCCTCCGGAGGTTTGCGCATCCATGAGGATGGCGCGGCCCAGAGCGGAGACATCCGCATCCCAGTCGACCTCGTCTTCGACCCAAAGCCTGTTCCGACCGGTGCCGCCGGGGATGAAGCCGCGTTCGCCCATCTCCCACGCATCGGGGATGATTGGCACGTCCGAGAGAGTGATTCTGGCGCCGACCCCACTGCCGTCCAACATCGACTTGAGGTGGCCAAGGAGCCCGAACCCGGTGACATCGGTGCAGGCATTGGCACCAACCTCGACCATCGCTTCTGCCGCGTTTCGGTTCAGGGTAGCCATCACTTCGACGATGTTCTTCAGCGCGGCGTCTCCAAGGGCCCCATTCTTGTGCGCGGTCGTGAGGATTCCGGCACCGAGCGGCTTGGTCAGGACGAGCCGGTCTCCGGGTTTTGCACCGACATTGGCGACCTGGTGCCCCGGCGCAACGACGCCGGTGACGGAGAGACCGTACTTCGGTTCCGGGTCGTCGATGGTGTGACCGCCGACGATGATGACCCCGGCCTCCTGCGCCTTCTCCGCGCCGCCGCGGAGGATCTCGCCCAGAATCCCCTTATCGAGGTCGATGGGGAACCCGACGATGTTCAGGGCGATAAGCGGGTGCCCACCCATCGCATAGACATCGCTCAGCGCATTCGCGACTGCGACGGCGCCGAAGTCATACGGGTCATCGACGACTGGCGGGAAGAAATCAACGGTCTGAATCAGCGCGGTATCTTCGGAGAGTTTGTAGACCGCCGCATCATCGCCGGTGCTGATCCCAACCAGGAGGTTCGGATCGGTGACGGGAGGGAGATGGCGCAGGACCTGCGCCAGTTCGGCTGGGCCGAGCTTGGCCGCTCAACCAGAGCAGTGGGAAAGGCTGGTCAGGCGTATCTCAGATGACGTTGCCAATCCTAGAATTCCTTTCCGTATACCGGTCCTAACAACGAGTGGGCTAGATTGCCAGTATAGCTAGCGTGGCAGGTGGCCAAGGTCACAAAACGAGACTCCAACCCATCGGAATTCGGGGAATCTCGCGATGGAATCAGCGACTCGGTCTAGCCAGCCGACGAACGCGCTCCACGATCGGAGGCAGGACCTCGATCAGCCGATCGACGTCCGACTCCTTGTTTTCTCGGCCCAGAGTCAGCCTCAGGCTGTTGCGGGCCATGTCCTGCCGAAGACCGAGGGCGAGGAGCACGTGTGAAGGGTCGATGGAGCCGGACGTGCAGGCGCTTCCGCTGGACGCGGCGATGCCGGCGAAATCCAGATTCACGAGTAGTGACTCTGCCTCCACGTTAGCGAAGCTGAAGTTCACGTTGTTGGGGAGGCGACCCTCCGAGCGCGGCCCGTTGAGCCGGGTCTTCGGAATGGCAGCGATCGCCTCGATGAGGCGGTCGCGCAGCCTGACGACCCAGTCGTCACCCTCGAGCGATTCGATCCGGGCGGATTCGGCGATCTCGAGCGCGAGCCCCGCCCCCACGATTCCGGGAGTGTTCTCGGTGCCGGCGCGGCGATTCCGCTCCTGACTGCCCCCCATCGCCTGCGCCGCGAAGGGCGCACCTTGGCGTGTGTACAGGACCCCGACTCCCTTGGGTCCGTTGAACTTGTGGGCTGACAGGCTGAGCATGTCGACGCCCAGTTCATCGACATCGAGAGGTAGCCACCCTGCCGCCTGGACGGCGTCTGTGTGAAATACGATCGGGTGTCGGAACTCGGCGACCTTTGCGCTGACCGACCGACCGATGGAAGCGAGGGGTTCGATCACCCCAATCTCATTGTTCGCATACATGACGGAGACGACCGTCGTGCGCTCGGTGATCGCCGCCGAGACCTGATCGGAGGTGATGAAGCCATCTCCGTTCGGCCTGAGGTAGGTGACTTGAAAACCGAGACCCTCGAGCCATTCACATGCATGAAGGACGGCGTGATGTTCGATCGCGGTAGTGACGATGTGGTTGCCGTGATCGCGAAGCGCGAAAACGGCGCTCCTGAGAGCAGTATTGTCGGATTCCGTTCCGCCGCTGGTGAAGACGATCTCGCTGTTCCGGGCATTCAGAACGCGTGCGACCTGATCCCGGGCGGAGTCGACGGCGTGCGCGGCGGTCTGGGCGAAGGTGTAGATGCTGGACGGATTCCCGAACTGCTGTCCGAAAAATGGCAGCATGGCGTCGACGACCCGAGGGTCGACGGCCGTCGTGGCCGCGTGATCCATGTAGATGAGGCCGTCCCTGTTTTCCGTGGTCATCGTGCGCCTCATTCGGTGGGTTGATGCTCGTCGTCGCGAGGACACTTTATCGAAGTGGGTATATCCGCCGGCTACCGTCACCTAGAATGCTCGCCACAAGCAAGAACCGCGAAAAGGGAACCGATTTTATGGAAGTAGCACCTGGCGTTCACCGGATAACAGAGGGAGTAAATGGGAGCAATGCCGTTCTGCTGACGGGCGAACGGATGGCGCTGGTCGATACGGGAATCGCCGGCAACGGCGACGCGATCGTTTCTTACATCAAGGAGATCGGGCGCAGCCCAAGAGACCTTGAGTGGATCCTGGTCACCCATTTCCACTTCGATCATTCCGGGAGCGCGCGTGAGGTCAAAGAACTCACCGATGCGAAAGTCGTGGCTCACACCGCAGAGACCGAACCCGGTCCAGACGGTACGAGGCTGTTGATCAAAGGGAACGAGGGCGAGCAACCGCCATTCTGGTACCGATGGGTGAATGGTTGGGGCCGGAGTGCGAACAGACGGCGACAGCAACAGGTCGAGTTTCACGACACGGTCGTCGACCAGACCGTCGACGAGGGAGACGTGATTCCCGCGCTGGGGGGGATCGAGATCATCCACAGTCCAGGACACACCCCGGGAAGCGTGTCTCCTGTATTGAAGACGGAGACAGGTCGTGTGCTGTTCCTGGGCGATTCTGTCTTGAACAACGTGGACCGACTGAGCCGGCCCCTGATGTGGGACCGACCAAAGCGGCGAGAACTCGATTCTTCGCTGCGAGCATTGCGGGAACTCGACGCCGACGTTGCCATGTTCGGCCACGGCCCGCCGCTGACGGAAGAGGTGATGGATGCGGTCCGCGGCCTCACGGATCGGCCATACGATCTTCCGACCTGGCGCATCGCGCTGAAGAATTACCAGACGCTCCGGCGTTGGCGGAAGCGAGTGCAGCAACCTGGCCACTGGGAGGGCGGGGCCGCTCCGACCCCGGAGTAAGAAGTCTAGTCGGCGCCCTCTCGGAGGCGCTCTCTCAGCTCGTCCAGCACCTCGGTTTTGAGGGAGCTACTATTCTCCTCCGTTGGGAAGTTGCCTTCTCGAACGGACTCGGAGTAGGTGGTGACCGCCGAGCGCATATCGTCCGCTAGGTGCGCGAACTGTTTCGCATGTCTGGGCACGAAGTCGGTATACAGGCCCAGCATGTCGCTGACGACCTGTACCTGAGCGTCGCAGTCAGGCCCGGCGCCGATGCCGATGGTTGGGATCGTCAGACGCTCTGTGATCAGCTTCGCAACCTCTGACGGGACGAGTTCGAGAACGACCGCGAACGCTCCGGCGTCCTCCACGGCGTGGGCATCTCGAACGAGTTTCTCCGCCGCGTCGATGCTTCGGCCCTGGACGCGTTGCCCGATCTGATACGCAGATTGAGGGGTGAATCCGATGTGGCCCATCACTGGAATGCCGCGATCCACCAGGGCCTTGATCGTCTCGGCCATCACCTCGCCGCCCTCGAGCTTCACCGCCTGAGCACCTGCTTCGCGGAGGAAGCGAGCGGCGTTTTCGAGGGCGGTGACGGTGTCGGTCTGGTAGCTCATGAACGGCATGTCGCCGATGACCAGCGCCCGCTTGGCTCCGCGGACGACTGCCGCCGTGTGGTGGATCATGACGTCCATCGTGACGAATACCGTCGAGTCGTAGCCGAGGACGACATTGCCCAAGCTGTCTCCGACGAGGATCAGCGGGATCCCCGCTTCGTCGACGACCTTCGCCGTCGGGTAGTCATAGGCGGTAAGCATCGGGAAGCGCTCGCCGCGCTTCTTGAAGCCGAGGATTTCCTGGAGTGTGACGCGCATGGTTGTGCTCCGTGGGGAGCGGGTTCAGCGTCTAGTAGTAGGAGTTCGGCTCGATCTTGTCGGACGTCGAAACGATGCGATTCTTGCGATCGACACGGACGACTTTCGGCTTGATGTTGCAGGCTTCCATCTCATCCGCGATCTGAACGTAATGCATGATGATGACGAGGTCGCGATCCCTCACCAAGAGGCCCGCAGCGCCATTCACGCAGACGTCGCCTGAGCCCCGTTCGCCTGCGATGGCATAAGTCTCGAGCCGAGCACCATTGGTGATGTCGAGCAGATGGACCATCTCGTACGGAAGGATGCCTGAGGCTTCCAGAAGATCGGCGTCGATCGTGATCGACCCCTCATAGTCCACGTTCGCCTCGGTCACCGTGGCTCGGTGGATCTTCCCGGCGAGCATCGTCCGAATCATCGCTCAGCGCCTCCTCCGGCGTTGGCCTGGGCCGTCTCGCCCTCGAGCAAGGCGAGAATCCCGGCTGCATCGTCCTCAGATATCCGTCCCTTTTCCCTGGCTAACCTCAGCGTACGCCGGGTCATAGCCCGATGGGCAGCGACCAACTCCGCAGGCTGCTGCTCCAACGCCGAAAGGTTTCCCTCCACCGTCTCAACATCGCCCCTTGCGACGGGCCCGGTCAGGGCTCCCGGCAGTCCCTGGCGTTCCAGGTTCCTGACGGTTCCACGAACCAGTGGCAGCAATGCCCGCAGGCCGCTGGACCGGTCTAGACCGAACTCCCCCCACAGACCAGCTGCGTCTGCGATGAGCGTGACCAGGTGGTTTGACGCCATCACAGCCGAAACATGATACAGGGCGCGGGCTTCCGACTTCAGATCGATGATTTCGCAGCCGAGGTCGGTCGCCATTCCGTGGAGTTTTGTCCGCAGGGCCGGGTCGGGCGCCTCGATGCCGAACGTCGACCCGGGGAGCGCAGACGGCTGCTTATTTGAGTCAACTTCCTCACCCGCGAAGGTCTGAAGGGGATGAAACGCGGCGACAGCGGCCCCCGCATCCAGCGCCGGAGTCAGTGGTTCGAGGGACGTCGCGCCGGAACAGTGAACGACGGCGTTGGCGGAACGCCATCGCACGCCCGCGGCGACTTCTCGGATCGCATCATCCGGGACGGTGAGAAATACGAGGTCACATGCATCCGCGACTTCGGTTGGGTCCGAGACGCTGTCGCAACCGAGGATCGATCTGGCGAGCGTGTCGGCGGATCCACGGGTCCGGCTCGCGACCTTCGAAACGGCGTATCCGCTTCGGGAAAGTGCGACCCCGAGGACGGTGCCGACGGTCCCGGCACCAATGAATCCGATGGTCCCGACGTTGCCGATACTCGCCATCGGTCAGAGTTCCGAGACGGCAGGGATGCCACCAAGGCCGGAGGCGTTCGTGACGCCGTTGATGACCGCTCGTTCGACGGTCCAAGCGGCAGCGGCACCGACACCGGTGAGGTTCATCGTTTCGTCTGGGGTAGCGTCCACTGCGGCGGTCGAGACGACGAAGAGGGTGTCTCCATCCCCCATCCCGTACGACGGACGGATGGTCCTGGCGATGCCGCTGTGAGCCATGATCGCGATGCGGTTGGCCTGCTCGACCGTCAACGGGGCGTCCGTAGCGACGATACCGATCGTGGTGTTTGTCTGTTCGACTGGCCGGGCTACGGCGGTTCCGAGAGCGGTTCGCGTGTCGCCGGTCTGCCAAAGGATCTCGCGAGAATCTTCGAACCCGGTTCCATCCTGAGACCGTGGAGCGGCGATAACACGAGCGGATTCCGGGTCGACGATATCGCCGAAGGCGTTGACGATCATGAGTGCGGCGATCGTGTATTCGCCGGGGAGGCCACGCGCCGAGGAACCGGTTCCACCTTTCAGCGAACCGTCGGCCCCGAGGACTTTGGCGACAGTCGCCCCCGTGCCGCCACCGACGCTTCCCAAGGGGACGGGTTGCGCGGATGCAGAGGCGGCCGCGGCGTGGCCCTGGTCGGGCCCCGGACGGACGTCGGAGCGCCCGATCGGGAGGTCAAAGATGATGGCCGCAGGGACGATGGGGACGACTCCGGAACGTACCGGGAACCCGACTTCTGCGGTTTCCAGGAACCTCATGACTCCGTCGGCGGCAGCGAGGCCGAATGCGCTGCCACCCCCGAGGACGATGGCGTGAACCCGCTGCACGAGCGTCCCCGGTCTCAAGAGATCGGTCTCCCGTGTACCCGGAGCGGCGCCGCGCACCTCAACGCCGGCGATGGCACCGAAGTCCGGCATCAGTACCACCGTACAACCGGTCGCGGCATCGACATCGGTCCAGTGACCGACGCGAATCCCGGCAACGGCCGTGAGGGTGTCGTTCGAAGTGGGCTTCTGGTTTGAGTTCATGTTCGTCGCATATGCGGTGAAATTCGAGTGCGCGGCGAATAATCCTAACAACCAGTGATGATGTCAATATCAAACATAGAGAAATCTTATATCAAGAGGCGAGCAGTATGATGAGATGCCCGAAAGCAATCTGAGGAGCGCTGTAGAACCATGGCTCGAGAGCCACTGACACTCGACGACGTAAGACGACAGTTAGCACTGGTTGGAATCGAAGCTGATGCGGCCACGCTGGAGGCGGTCCACCGACGCGTCGGGCTTGCGCGAACGGCCCTTGAGACGCTCGACAAACTGGACCTCGGCATGTCGGACCCCGCTCCGATCTACCGGCCGGACGAGGAGTAACCGCACCCATGGAGGAAGAACGCACCGGCCTCTCGCTGGCTGAACTGTCACGCCGCATCCACTCGGGCGAAGTCGCATCTTCACATGCGACGGAGGAAGTCTTCGAGACGATCGCGCACGAGGACGACACGCTGAACAGTTTCGTAACACTGTTGCGGGACCAAGCCCTGCAAGCGTCGGAAGTGGCAGACCACATGCTCCGAGCAGGGCAGGACCTGGGCCCTCTGCATGGCGTCCCGATCAACGTCAAAGACATCTTCGCGACGAAGGGTATTCGAACCACGGCAGGATCGAAGATCCTGGGCGAATGGATCCCCGACGAAGACGCGACGGTGATCACCCGTCTCCTGCGTGCGGGCGCGGTGCTCGTCGGGAAGACGAACATGCACGAATTCGCGTTCGGCGTGACCACGGAGAACCCGTTCTACGGCGTGACCCGGAACCCATGGAACCCCGAGCGTGTACCAGGAGGGTCTAGTGGCGGATCGGGTGCCTCGGTCGCGGCGGGTATGGGGTATGCGACGCTGGGAACCGACACGGGCGGATCGATCAGGATCCCCGCAGCCCTGTGTGGGATCGTCGGCCTGAAGCCGACGTATGGGCGGGTGAGCCGCCACGGAGTGGTCCCGCTGTCGTGGTCACTGGATCACGTTGGCCCGTTGACCCGGACCGCTGAGGACTCCGCCATGGTCCTTCAGGCAATCGCGGGACACGACACGAAAGATCCCGCATCGAGCCGACGGCCGGTTGACGACTATCTTGCGACGATCAACGATCCCGTCGAGCGGTTAACCATCGGCGTCCCGGAGGAACCCTTCTGGGACCCGATCCAGCCGGAAGTTGCATCCGCGGCGCGGGCCGGGATCGACGTCTTGAAGGGACTCGGGGTTACAGTCGTTGAAGTCGAGTTTCCTCGAGCGGACCAACTGCCGTCGCTTCAACCGATCATCCTCTCGGAAGCGGCGGCCTACCATCACCATTGGCTCCAGGGGCCGGAGACGGAAGACTACTCGCCGCAACTGAAGACCGGGCTCATGCAGGGTGCAATCATCCCCGCGGTTGACTATGTGAACGCCCAGCGGGCCCGTGGCGCTCTCCGTTCGGACGCGAAAGACCTGTTCCGGCGAATCGATGCACTGGTGATGCCGACGCTACCGATCGTGGCGCCGAAGATCGGCGAAAGCCGCCTGGACGTGGGCGGGACCGAGATGGAGACGACCCGGGCGCTCACCCGCAACATGAGCCCGTTCAACCTTCTGGGTTTCCCCGCCCTGACGGTGCCCTGTGGGTTCGATTCACAGGAGCTGCCGATCGGCCTGCAGATCGCCGGACGCCCCTTCGAGGAAGACCTGATCCTGCGCATCGGACATGCCTATCAACAGGTGACAGACTGGCATCAGTGGCGGCCTCCCGGCGACACGACCGCCTGATCGATTGACGACCGCCAACCAGCTTCCGCTGCTCTCGCTGGTCGAGGTCTCCAAGCTCATCCACGCGGGCCGGGTCTCGTCGCGAGAGGTGACACAGGCTCTGATCGACCGGATCGACCGCGCGGACCCGAAGATCCATGCATTCATATCGGTCCAGGCCGAGCAGGCTCTGGCGGTTGCTGATGCCATGGATGCGCTGCTCTATGCCGGGCACGATCTGGGCCCTTTGCATGGCGTTCCGATGGCGGTGAAGGACCTCTTCGCGACGAAGGGCGTCAAGACGACGGCGGGCTCGAAGATCCTTGGTGATTGGACGCCCGATGAGGACGCGACCGCAGTCGCGCGCCTGCGCGGCGCGGGAGCGGTAATCGTCGGGAAGACGAACATGGACGAGTTTGCCTTCGGCGGAACGACCGAGAACGCGCACCATGGGACCACCCACAATCCCTGGGACCTCGAGAGAAGCGCTGGAGGGTCGAGTGGCGGATCGGGAGCGGCTACGTCCGCATCATTGGCGTATGCGACGCTGGGGACGGATACTGCGGCATCGGTCCGTAACCCGGCCCATTTCTGCGGCATCACGGGTTTCAAACCCACCTACGGGAGGGTCAGCCGTTTCGGCGTCGTTCCGCTCGCATGGTCCCTCGACCATGTTGGGCCGCTCGCTCGATCGGTGGAGGATGCGGCGGTGGCGCTTCAAGCCATCGCAGGCCACGATCCACGCGACTCTTCATCCAGTGCCAGGCCGGTCACTGACTACCTGGCTGAGCTGAGCGCACCGCTGAAGAACCTGCGAGTCGCTGCGCTTCGCGGCTATTTCTGGGACCCAATCGATCTCGAGGTCGCACGGACAGTCGAGGATTCTCTCGCGGTATTCCGCGGAATCGGCGTCGAGGTCATGGATATCGAACTTCCGTATGCAGACTGGTTTCCGGCGATGCAGAACACGGTGCTTCCCGCGGAGGCTGCCGCGTATCACCTCAATTGGATGCAGGAAAGACCGGGTGACTACGCCCCTATGATCTTCGAACGGTTGGTCCAGGGTGCGACCGTCCGCGCAGTGGACTTGGTCAACGCGGAACGGGCACGTCGTCTGGCGCAATCGGCGGTCGAAGAGTTCATGCGAAGTTTCGACGTACTGATAACGCCGACCGTGCCATATACGGCTGCGCTACTCGGTCAGTCAATGGTTCGATTGGGATCGGTCGAGATCGAGGCCTCTGCCGCCCGGACACGAAACCTGTTTCCCTTCAACGTGCTTGGACTGCCCGCGATGAGCGTCCCCTGTGGTTTCGACTCACGGGGCCTGCCAGTGGGCTTGCAGATCGTGGGCCGCGCTTTCGAAGACTCGACCGTCCTACGGATCGGGCACGCATACCAGATGAACACCGACTGGCATCGTCGAACCCCGCCCGAGCCAGCGTAGATCCCGACCAGACGAAGAGCCCGAGACACCTTCCAGCATCCCGGGCTCTACAACGAACCTGCTTGGTTCGGGTCCTATGACCTGGTTGTGTCGACGAAAGGGAGCTAGCGCTTGCCCTGCACGGCGTTGGTCAACTCCGAACCAGGCGAGAAACCGACACGCAGATGAGCGGGGACGCTGACCTGTTGACCCTTGCTTGGACCCTGGATGACCCGGACCTTTCGCTCTTTGATCGGGCGGACCTCGAAGCTGCCAAAGCCGGTGATGACGACACGGTCCCCGGACACGAGTGCGTCCTGTATCGCATCGATCACCGCATTCACCGCGCTATCACCCTGGGCTCGGGTGCCCTGGAGCCGCCCGGCCACGCGACCGGCGAGGTCGCCTTTCCGTAGTGTCGTGGCCAACTGCCACCTCCTCTCAATAGCGAGCATCTGTCCGTTTTCCGGACCTAGACTACCAACGGGCGGGAGGTTCTGCAACCGCTTCCAGTCGGTGCCATGGCGGTTCCCGTTACGCGATGGCTCAACGACGTAGCGCGGACT
>CAZIBZ010000248.1:0-3600 GCA_964537445.1 uncultured Dehalococcoidia bacterium
AGGACGGATGCCGGCGCTCACGCACGGAAGCAGGTCGCCAGCTTCGAGCCCGTATCAGAGATTCCCTTGAGGACGTACGAATCGGCATTGAATCACCACCTGCCTGACGACGTCACTGTTGCTGAGGCGCTCTGCGTTGAAGGATTAGACGTAAACCGGGATGCGGTCTCCCGTTCATATCGCTACACGATCCTCAACAGGTGCAATCCATCTGCGCTCTTGCGAGATAGAGTTGCGCTAGTGCGTGAACCGCTCGATCATCTGGCCATGGCGAAAGCCGCGAAGGCTCTCAAGGGTTGGATGGATGTGAGACCGTTCACGGGCCCACTCCCGGACGGTCGCAACCCGGTTCGCCGGTTCGATCGGTCGGAGATCAACCGAGAAGGGGACCTCGTCAACATCGACCTGGAGGCGAGCGGGTTCCTCCCTCGTCAGATTCGAAGGACGTCAGCGGCATTGGCGCGCGTTGGCGCGGGCACCATGTCCGTGGGGGAGTTCCACGACCTTGCGAAGGAAGGGAAGCCGGGCGCGGCCATATGGGCGCTGCCTGCATCCGGCCTGTGCCTGATGGACGTTACGTACCCTGAATTCCCAAACCGTTCCGAAACTAGAGGCAATTGATGGTCGTCCACGTACGAACGTACAGCCCACGAGCGAAGGATCTGGACCCGGGTTGGCGGGTCATCGACGCCGACGGAAAGACGCTCGGCCGTCTGGCCACGGAGATCGCGACGATCTTGCGTGGAAAGGACAAGCCCACTTTCACGAGACACATGGCAGTCGGTGATTTTGTCATCGTCATCAATGCGTCCAAGATTCGGGTCTCCGGGCAAAAAGCGGATCAAAAAATCTATTACCACCACACCCAATACCCGGGCGGGCTTCGCGAGATTCCGTACAAGACCATGTTGGAACGCTTCCCCGAGAGGGTAATTCGACTGGCGGTGCGGGGAATGCTGCCGCACAACCGACTCGGACGGCAAATCCTTCGCCGCCTGAAGGTGTATCCGGGTCTTGAACACCCGCACGAAGCCCAGGTCCGGGCCGGACAAGGGAAGCGGTCGGAGGCCGCACGGGCGGCGGTCGGGGAGGCGCCTGCCGGAATTTATGCACCAGCGCCGACACGACGGACGAGAGCAACATCCTCTGCCGAAGCGCCGGCCACCGACGATACTCCGCGACGACGTGCCCCGCGCCGCCAGTCCGCAGGTACGGCGGCGCCTCAGGAGCCGGAATCACCGACAGCAACGGCAGACGAACGATCCTCTGAGCCGGACGAGACGGTTGTTACCGCCACTGCGGCACCCCGTCGTCGCCGCTCGCGGGCAGCAGCATCTGAAGAATCTCCGGCCACCGAGAATTCCACCGATACGAGCCCAGCAGTAGATGTGTCGCCTGACAAACCATCAGCGGATGCGCCTACCGACGAAGCGAAACCTGACCCCGAGGATTAACACATGTCGACATCTGGCGAGCGTTTCTACCAGGCCACAGGCCGCCGCAAGAGAGCGATTGCGCGCGTGCGGATCACCCTTGGTGACGCGCGAGTATTCGTCATCGATGGCAAATCTCTCGAGGATCGGTTCCCTCTGGAGTCCCACCGTCGCACCATCTTGGAACCTTTGGTAGCGACCGACATGCTCGGCAGGTTCAACGTATCGGTCAAACTTAGGGGTGGCGGGACCCACGGGCAAGTTGGCGCTGTGAGGCATGGGATTGCCCGCGCGCTCAACGATTTCGATATCGCCCACCGCCCGATCCTAAAGCGGGCCGGGTACCTGACCAGGGATTCCCGCGAGAAAGAGCGGAAGAAGTACGGCTTGTTCAGAGCCCGAAAGAAGCAACAGTACTCGAAACGGTAGCGCCCGTCACGCCTTCCAGGCGACCGGATCAAACGCCCGTGAGTGCCCTGCCCGCTCCGATCAACTGCTGAACGCGCGCCATCATGGGCGCCTCCGCGTAAACGCGCAGGAGTGGCTCGGTGCCCGAGAACCGAATCAATAGCCACGACCCATCGTCGAGGTCATACCGGTAACCGTCGGTCGAGGAAGTGGCTTTGACATCAATCCCGTCGAAATTCCGGGGCTGTGCTGACTCGACTCTCTCCAAGATCTGTGCCCGTCGTTCGGCCGGGAACTCGAGGTCGAGCCGGTCGTATTCGTGTTGACCCACCACCGCATACAGATCTGCCAGCAAGCCCGAAGCAGTACCGCCAGTTCTCACCAACGCATCTAGCAGATATAGCGACGAAAGGATCCCGTCGCGTTCAGGGATATGCCCTCGGAAGCCGAAACCGCCGCTCTCTTCTCCACCTATTAGAGCGTCCGACTCCATCATCTTTGGGCCCAGATACTTGAATCCAACTGGTGTCGTGTGAACCGGGACCGCGTATTCCTCCCCCAAACGGTCAATCATGCTCGAACTGGTGACTGACTTGACCAACGCTCCTCGATCTTTCCGGATCTCCAACATGTAATAGGCGAGGAGCGCAAAGAACTGGAGGGGGGTGAACGCGCGCCCTTTTTCGTCCACTCCGCCAACCCGATCAGCATCACCATCGGTCGCAAGCCCGACCGAGAAGCGGTTGCGGAGCACATGATCACGGAGGGGTCCAAGATTATGAGATATGGGTTCGGGTCTGCTGAACCCGGGGAACGCGGGGTTCGGTTCACCGTGAATCTCGTCGATCTGCAGCGATCCTTCCCCTCCAAGGAGTTCGGTTAGATACCCGATCCCTGCGCCGTACATCGGGTCCGCGACGATACGCAGTGATGAAGACTTGATCCGCTCAATGTCAACCAGGTTGGCTAGATGTGCGAGGTACGGAGGCTTCGGATCGAATGGTTCGATACGACCGGTACGTGTGGCTTCAGAGAACTCAAGCCTGGGTGGACCTCCGGCGTCCTCGGCCGAAATCTCGATGTGAGACTCCAACGCTTCGACGACCTCTGGAGAAGCCGATCCGCCGTAGTCCGGCTTGTATTTGAATCCATTCCACTCCGGGGGATTGTGGCTCGCGGTGATCACGATGGCGCCTGCTGCCTTCTTCGCGATCAGGTTGTAACTGACCGCAGGGGTGGGTGCAAACGTGGAGCACAGATAGACAGGGACGCCATTCGCCGCCAGCACCTCCGCCGCTGCGACGGCGAATCGGTGCGATCCGAATCTCGTGTCGTATCCGATAACGACTCCAGCCTCGGCGGTTCCTTCGGCCCGAAGATATGACGCGACGCCTTGAGCACACAGGCGAACGTTCGACACCGTAAAATCTTCCGCGATGATCGCGCGCCAGCCGTCTGTCCCGAAGGAGATTGGGGTCTTGGACAATACGCCTCCCTTAATGCGAGAAAGTTAAAGGCCGAACCGGCGAAAAAACCGCTCTCGGACTTGATCCACAACTTCTCCAGCTGCCGTCGCAGCCTCGGACATCTCCTCGGTCCCTGTCGCTGAGTCCCGGAGCCGGGCGATTCCATACTCACTTCTGAAGTTTGCGGGGATCACGTCCGCCAGCTGATCTGCGACACCTGCCATGACCGCGAAATCGAGTGCCCAGCACCTGGCGACCGCTGACATGTCGTATCCGCCACCGCCCAGCGCGAG
>CAZIBZ010000249.1:0-11107 GCA_964537445.1 uncultured Dehalococcoidia bacterium
GTCGATGACGAACTCGGGCTCGACCTCGACACCCAATCTCTCGAGGGCCCGGTGGTGATCCTCCAGTGGCTTGACGTAGATACCGCTCACGAAGTCCGAGAGGCCGTGATGCTGGATCACACGGTGTCGGAGTCCGACGCCTGACCAGATGTAGATACGGTGTCCGTCGTCCACTAGGGCCTGGAAGACCTCTTTCACGTGGGGACGGAGGGCACCCTCGTACGAGATGAGGGTGTAGTCGACGTCGAAAAAGACGTTCAACGCGCGGGCTGCCTAGTAGTCCTCGTCGTCGTCATCGTCCGGGTCGTAGTCGGGCTCCTCGGGGGGAGCGGGCTGGATCTCCGGCGAGACGTTCAATTGAGGGACTCGCGCCCGTGGGCGTTCATCGCGCCGACGGCTACGGGTAGGAATCTGCTCGATGGCCTCTTTAATTCCGGCGAGCGCATCCGCATCGGCGGCGGTCTCGACCGAGACCACGACGCCTGCGAACCCCGCGTCACGTAGCTGCTCCAGTTCCTCCCGGCGCCATTTCGCGGAAGCGGGAGCGAGGAGGTTCTGACCGAGGCCCGTGGCGACGGCAGAGTATTCCAGCATGGTGCGTACGGTGAGCGTATCGGGGGGTTCGCCAGCGACCAGGACGGCCTCGTATGGCAGACCATCGATTGCTCGGAGCACCCGGTCCTCGGTGTCCGTCGCGACGGCCGCGACCGCCGCAACGTCCTCATCGCCGAGGAGGCGTATGGGGGTGGCTTCAGCGTCGATGACGGTGAAGTCGCAGCCTGCCGCTTTCAGCTGTTCGTGATGCGTTTCTGAGACATCGCCCGTCCTAATGCCCCATGGGGTTTCGCCGATTCCCGCCGGTGCTTTGGGCCTGGCCCGCGAACCACCGGGGTCGAACGGGACGATGATGAATTCCGCGCCGTTCTTCACGGCCGCGGACGTCACCTTGTCCGAAGGGTTGGTCGCGTGCGCGATGAGCACCAGCGGCAAGAACCGTTCGAGGGCAGTTGGCCGGGCGAAACCGAGGGGTTGCTGAGGGGCGCCATCGGAGACGCGCTGGAGTCGTTGGGCGAGCTTGCTCACGGTACCTCGTGCAGTCTGAATATCGGTTGCGTGGGAATCACGCGAGCAGGACGCGCTGCCGTTTCAGCCAGCTTGCGACCGCCTTCGGACAGTATATCGGCGGCGGTCGTTCCTATTCCGAGTTTGACTCCGCGCCCGGGAACGTGATCTCACCTCGCGCCCGGAGCTCCGCCGGGAGGAGGCTCGCATACAGGGATTCGTGGAGCGGGGTTGGAACCCGGGATTCGCGCCCGAGCCGGACGACGGCCCCTGTCTGCGCCTCGAGTTCGGAGCGACGTCCTTCCACGAGGTCGCGATGCATAGACGACGTCGCCGTCTCGGGCGAGGCATCGGCGTAAGCCATGGCACTGGCGACCGCATCGTCCGGGAGGTGCACCCCACGGGCTCGCGCCAGCGCCTCAATCTCCGTCATCGCCTGCTCAAGCATCCGGCGAGACTCCGGAGTGGAGCGGACGACGCCGAGAGGCGCCCGTGTCACGGCGCCCACCTCGCCTACCGGAGCGACGAACAGAAACTTTTCCCAGATCGTGATGAGAACGTCCGGGGCGATCTCGGCATTGAATCCCGGGGACGCGTTCAAAGCCTGGTGGAATCGCTTGACGCGCTCGGTCCGGCTGTTGTCCAGCTCTCCGATGACGAGGAGCGGCTCGTTGCCGGAGTGGCGGATCAGCCCGGGTTCCGGAACCGATGCGAACATCCGGCACATGCCGCCGAGGACCCGAGCGGGACCGATCTCGATGGCGAGTTCGGTCGTGGCCTCGACGCCGTTCTGGAGCGGCACGACGAGTGTCTCGTCGCTGACCATCGGCCGCATGGCCTTTGCCGCCTCGGGGACCTGCCAGGCCTTCACACCGACCAGGACCGCGTCGGCTGCTCCGACCGACGAGGGGTCATCGGTCGCCTGGACGGATGGGAGGGTCACGTCGCCCTTCAAGCTCTCCAGGCGCAGTCCCGAATCACGCATGGCTTCCAGGTGCGCTCCACGTGCGATAAACACGACCTCATCTACGCCGGCTTCGACGAGACGCACCCCGAAGTAGCCACCGACGGCTCCGGCTCCGAAAATCACGATTTTCATGTCGCCATCCTATCTGCTGGGTGAATCTTCACGGTTCCTACGACCCCGTCGGACCAGCGAAACGGCGGACAGGTGCCCTGTGCTAGGCTCGGAACCGCCTCCGGGCATCCTCTGCAGATGTTCATCTTCAAGCTCGCTCTGCTCCCGTTCCGAGTCGTTGCATGGCTGGTGATGGCACCGGTCCGCGTGGCACTCTGGGTCCTGCTGCTCCCGTTGCGGATCGCGGCGCTGCTGGCGGGCATCCTGCTGCGGGTGGCGCGAATCCTGATCCTCGTGTCGCTACGGCTGGCGCGGTTCGCGATCGTCGTGCCCTTCCGCCTCCTGAGGTTAATCCTGAGGCTGCCGATCCACGTGGCACGCTGGTTCATCCGCCTCTAAGACGATTCGAGCCGTGGGAGCGTGATATCGCGCTTGCCGTCACGTATCCTCTGTCTCATCGAACTTGATGGAACGACGGCCGTCGACAATCGACCAGGAGATCACGATGGACTTCCAGTTCACCCCCTCTGACAACGCGTTGAAGCAAGAAGTGGCCGACTTCGTGAAGAAGGAGTGGGACCCGGGTCCGTTCGATCATGGGAGCATCTCCTGGAACCACGTCAACGAGGACGCGGACGTTATCACGGGCGAGTTCAAGAAGAAACTCGTCGCCAAGGGCTGGTGGACGATGCATTGGCCGGTGGAACATGGCGGCCAGGGAGTGAACATCGGCACGCAGCTCGCGTACCGCGAGGCGATGGCCTACGCAGGCGCTCCGCAGGCGGTTGGTGGCGGGCTGGTCGCGCCGGTACTGATGGTCATCGGGCAGGACTGGCAGAAAGAGGAGTTCCTGCCGAAGATCGCGAACGCGGACATCGAGTTCTCGCAGGGATTCAGCGAACCGAACGCTGGTTCCGACCTTGCAGGCCTCGAGACGCGCGCCGTCCGCGACGGCGACGACTACGTCCTGAACGGCCAGAAGATATGGGGCACGTACCGGAACAAGTGGATGCACATCCTGACCCGGACCGATCCGGATGCACCGAAACACCGCGGGATCAGCTATCTGCTGGCGCAACTCAAGGACGATGACGGGGAGTACCTCCCCGGCGTGACGGTCCGTGCGATCCCGGACGCCCTTGGACGCCACCGATGGGATGAGCTGTTCATGGACAACTTCCGTGTGCCGGCGCGGAACATCATCGGTGAGGAGAACCGTGGCTGGTACGCGGCGATGACGACGCTTTCGTTCGAACGATCGAACATCGAGGCGTCGGCAACGCTGAGCCGGATCATGGAGGATTACATCGAGTACTGCCGCCGACTGACGCGACGGGGCCATGCGAGCCCACTGGACAGCGCCGTTTTCCGCAACGAGCTGGCCGACCTCCGCGTCGAGATCGAAACGCTCCGGACGCTGTCATATCGCGTCGCCTGGATGCAGAGCAACGGCGATATCCCGCAGAAAGAAGCGTCGATGACGAAGCTCTGGGGAGACTCGTTGGACCAGAAGGTGTACAAGCGGCTGTCGTGGGGCCTGAAGGACTATGGCGCCCTGTTGCCCGGCAACAAGATCCAGACGCCCGAGGACGGCATCCTCAACTGGCGCGGGTACTCGCACCTCGTCGTGACGATCTATGGCGGGACGAACGAGGTCCAGAAGAACATCATCGCGCAGCGGGGGTTGGGCCTGCCCCGGTAGTCCAATCGCCGATCGATCTCTTGACCCTGCACGGGGCAGCAGGTCAATCGCCCGAGTCCCCCGTGGTGTGGCCCTTCGGCTTCGCTCGGGACGACAGAAAGGCGGCCGATGACGGCACTGTTGGACGATTCCTCGTGAACCAGTGTCCGATTCCAACTGCGTGATCGGACGCTAAGATACGGTTCTGGCCATTACTTCCGATGCCGATGGCCTAAATAGAGTTTTCGCCATGGTGCAGAGTTCGCGGAGACCGGGGAGACCAAGGACCGACCGATTCTGGTCGGATCACGTGGCTCGACTGACCGAGGAAGGCCTCGGTTCGGTGGCGATCGAACGACTGCTTCGCGGGATCGCGACGAGGTTCGGGCGGGATGACCTACCGTCGGGACGCACCATCCGGCGCCTTCGTGATGGACATCGATTGCGGGACGAATCGGAGCGGATGCCGTTCCAGGAGTTCGTCTGGCCGGAGTCGATGGAAGAGGCCGGCATCAGCTGGGAGCACACCCCGGTGGTCATGCGCTTCCTTCGGTACCGCGCCGACCAGCTGGTTACGCCGACCGTTCGGGAGATCGCCTGGCTGGTGCGCGTGCACCTTGCGGCACCGGACATCGATTTCCACGAGAAGGTGGAATTCGCCGAGGAACTGGTGCGCCTCGAAGGGGACGATGGGCCTGTTCCGGCCTTCAGTAGAAGGGCGCTTCAATACCTGATCGTACGCCGGACGCAAGAAGACCGGTCGAACTGGGAACGGGACGCGCTGTCGGACCTGTACTTCGGTCTTGTTGCATTGCGGCGGACGAGCCAGTTCCCCGTATCAATGGTGCAGATGGCCGTCGATCAACTATCACCGTCCGGGCTCACTCCAGCATCGATGACGGCAGTCGCCGAGGATTGGATCAACAGGGATCCCGATCCGACGGTCTCTGGAGCCGAGATCCTGGATGCGATGCACGAACGGCAGGAGGCGAGAGGGGACCTGGACGGGATCTGAGTAATGCGGGCCCATCGACTCTGCTCCGGACAACGACGGGAATCCTGATGGCTTCGTCACGGACCGTCGTGGACGCTGCCGGGGAATGGAAGGGCGAATGCGCCCCCTCTATCGCGACATTCGATGCAGGGGGTCAACCTGGGGTCGAGAGGGTGGTCCTCGACGATCGGCTGGAGGCACATGGTGAACCGATCGCCTTCGTCGTGAACGAGGTGGGCGAGCGTGTCGCCGGTGCGTAGCTTGCGCCAGTGCATGGGACCGGGAGCATTGCCGATGGCGGTTTGCTCGTGCAATGACCGAGTGGCACACATCGCTCTGATGCCGCCAGGTGTTGGGAGCACGCGTGCGGTGTGGTCGAAGTCCGAAGAGTTGGACAAAAGAGAAGGGACCGAGCATCTGCTCGGTCCCTTCGTCAATCTCGATGTGGGTTCGCGGTCAGGCTTCGTCGCCCCTCAGCCCGCGGAGCAGGTCGATGACCTGCGAGACCTCGTCGAGCATCGCGGCGCCCTTCTCGGTGACGCGGTATCGGCGTGCGTCGAGTACGAGGAGGTCCTGGTCGGCAAGGTAGCCGAGGTACTTGACCAGCTGATCGTGCGAGAGGTTGCTGCGGTACATGACGGATGTCTTGTTCGCGCCGCCCTCACACACCGACAGGATGTCGAAGATGATCTCGACCGGTGAGCGTCTGGTTCCGATGGTTGCTGTGGTCATGAGGTTCTCCCGTTCTGGGGGCGCCGGGAGGGACCGAGCGTCGTGTGCTCAGCCCCCCTCGTTACGCGCTACCCGAGTGGCCGGAGAAGGAAAGAATCCCCGGGCCCGTTTGAGTGGTCTGCCTACCCGCTGATCTGGACGATGCGGCCGCTGATCGTGTAGAAGCCAGGTGCCACGTTGTCTTTCGGCTCGATCTGAATGTACGTCTCGGAGGTGCCGTCGGGCACGACCATCAACCAGGTGTTCCGGCTGGCCTGCGCCTCTTCGATCGACCCGTCGTCGTTGCGATCGAGTTCGACATCGATTCCGGCCGGTACGTTCAGCTCCAGCATCGCGGCGCCGGAAACGCCCGAGTCGTTGACGAGGTCGAGGTTGAGTTCGATCCGCTGGCCGACGAACATCTCAACGGCCACGGTGAACTCGGTGCCTTCGTCGTTGAACGTCGAAACCCAGTCGATGTCCCCACCGTTCGGTGCGTCGACACTCGGGTTCTCGCCCAGGGTGTCCGTATCGAGCGTGATGGCCTGCTCGACCGTGAGGCCGACGGTACCAGTGACGCTACCGGCAAGGACCGGACCAACAGCCTGCCCAGCGGTCATGGCGACCGCGGCCAGGGTCAATACGCTCGTCCACACGGGGACGCTGATGCGACCCAGGCGGACCTTCTTCGAAAGAATGCTCTTCATGGTTCTCTCCCTTTTCCTCTGCCCCGTGGCCCCTTGCCCGTGGGCATTTCGTTCTGTGTGGAGAATTTGTATACCTAACCGATACCTTCCAACGAGTCGGACAAACACATTCGGTCGATAGCTGGAAGAGACCCAGAGGAGAGACCCGAAACACGGGTCTAGAAGAGCGCTCCCGTGACCTGGCTTTCGCTCGTTCGCCGACTATCCCCCTCGTCGGTTCGATGCCAAAATGCGGACGTACGCAGAGCACGACCTACGCCGAACATCAGGGGGGATACGGAATGGCACTTTCACTGGCTGACGCACAGAAGGCGCTGGCCGCGGCACAAGCGAAGTCTGAAGAACTAGGTATCACCATTGCCGCCGTGGTCGTGGACGGACGAGGGGACATCGTGGCCGCGGCACGGATGGACGGCGCGCGGTGGTTCACGGCCGATGTGGCGCGGGGCAAGGCGTTCCTGAGTGCGACGTTCGGCAGGCCGTCGGCCGACATCGCGGAGAACGCGGACAACCCGTTCTTCCGGAGCATGCTGGCGCACTTCGAGGGGAAGATCGTGTTCTCAGCGGGGGCCGTGCCGATCGTCCAGGACGGTGTGCCGGTGGGTGCGATCGGTGCATCCGGCGGGACGGGTGCGCAGGACGCCGAGTGCGCGACCGCGGGGGTCGAGTCGATCTAGCCCTTCGATCGAGGGATTGAGTTCGTTCGCGAGTGGTGAGAGCAGTCCGGCGAGGGATGTCCGCGGTCCGCCAGGCGGTGGTCGGGGTTGGCGTCCTTCACGCCCTGCTGGCCTTCTGGCACGTGTGCTTCCTGGTCGGCGGGGTGGCTTTGCCCGTTGTGGTCATCGGCGGGTGCAGGTGGATTCGGCGCCGCCGGAGGCGGGGTTAGTCGGACACGAGGGACCGGGGCTAGTCGTCGTCCTCGTCGGAGCCTTCACCGCTCTCGTCGGCCTTTTCGCCGAACGTTGCCCGGAGCCCCTGGACGAGAGTTCGTGTTTCCGCATCAGAGAGTCGCGCCTCGGGATGGGTTAGCAGGTAGAACCACGGCGGCATGGATCCGTCCAGTACCTTTTCGGCGGATTCATCGCCTTCCTGGGAGCCGTCCCACTCCGAGTAGTTGAGTTCGTCCCTTCCCTGGACCACATCGCGCTGAGCGAGCCAGGAGACGGGGGCGACGTTCGTGTACCACGGCCAGGTGGTCTCGTTGCTGTGGCAGTCGAAGCACGCGCGGAAGGCGAGGGACCGAGTTTCGGCGTCGGACCACGCCGGTTCGCTAGTGATCGGAGGGTTGGTGTGGTTCCGGCCGTAGGGGACGAGTTGGATGACCACCGGCAAGACCACCAGCACCTGCAGACCCCTGAGGATCCATCGTTTCATCGCGTATCCCCTCCGTGGTTGGTTCGGCAAAGACCAATACCTACGGTGCGCGCCTTTTCATTCGACGCCTTCGCATCTGATGGTGCCAGCGAACGGGCTAGGGCCGGTGGAAGGGGCGAATCGGACACGAAGATGGGGTTGCCCGTTCCTGCGTTGATCCCGCGAAAACGATAACTGGGCGCTTCTTTCCCCTCTGTGGGACCAAATTCGAGGGGGGGGAGTTGTTCGTAACCCACTCGTCGGCTGTAGACTGTGGCCCATACACAGTACGGGAGGTACGTGATGGACGCCTATTGCATGAAGTGCAGGACCAAGCGTGAGGTCAAGAGCCCTGAGCAGATCACGATGAAGAACGGCAGGCCTGCGACGCAGGGCACGTGCTCCGTCTGCGGAACCAAGGTCTTCAAGATCGGCGCTGCCGCCTAACCAGCTAGCTCGAGCCGCCGCGACCGGCGGCAGATATCGGCACACGCTGAGCGGTTCCGCTCAGAAGCACTTTCTGTGCCCTCGTGCGATCGAGGGGTTGGATGGTGTGGCGTTTCCGCCTGCCATCTCTTCGTGGAGAGGGGTATCCTGGTACGGCATCGCGTGAACGCAAGCACGCTGATTGCGTGTCGCATGTAACCCCAGGACTCCAGGAAGCGGCTGCCGCGCGTTTCGACGAAGCCTTAACCCAGAATCAGGCGGATCAAGGGCTTCCGCGCCATGACCCGATCGAGGTTGATTGATGCCGTTGCCCTATTGCGAGTCCGATTGAAAACACAACCGCGGTTAGCAAACGGTTAGCAAAACGCACTATTGGCCTTTTGGCCACCGAGGTCGAGAATCCAGCAACGTGGAGCCCACGGGGTGGAAGCTGGTACCCCTGGGCGGACTCGAACCGCCGACACACGGTTTAGGAAACCGTTGCTCTATCCTCTGAGCTACAGGGGCCTAGGTGGAATCGACGTGCTTCCTGCCGTTTCATGTTCCGAGCTTAACGGCGTTTGACAGCACATTTGACAGCAACCGGAGTCAGCCTGTGGCCCAAAGGGCCGAAGCAACTCGGTCGGCAGCATCCCTTTGAAGCTCTGGCGCGACGTGCGCGTAGATGTTCATCGTCGTGCTGATCTGAGCATGGCCCAGGATATCCATCGCGACTCTCGGCGGGATGCCCAATGCAGCCATCAAGGAAGCCGCGCCGTGGCGAAGGTCATGGTATCGCATAGTCGGTAGGCCGGCGTCTGAGAGCAGCTTCTTGAACCGTCTCGAAACGTAAAACCCGGACAATGGTTGGCCGAGTTCGTCAGCAAATACGAGGTCTTCCCAGAGCTGTCCATTCCACGAGGGTCCCACCTGCAGCCTTTCTTCCAGTTGACGTGAGCGGTGAGTCCGCAGGGATTCTGTGACTTGGGCCGGAATTGCAATTGTGCGTCGGGAACTCTGCGTCTTCGGTTCCAGGAAAACCCACTGGCTCGCCATGCGTTGAAGGGTTCTACGGACAGATAGCTGACCATGGCCGAGATCGACGTCCGACCAACGAAGTCCAAGAGCCTCGCCTTTCCGAAGTCCCAGGCTCAGGGCCACCGTGAACAGCGCTTCCAGCCGATCGCCTTGCACTGCTGACAGCAGCTTCTTTGCAGAGTCGAGAGTTAGGGCTTGGAATTCTCTTTGGGGTATCCGCGGCGGATCGGCGAGAGTTGCAGCATTTCGAATCACGATGCCGTGCCTCACCCCAACGTTGAGCGCCCCTCGTAGGACGGCGCGATGGTGAGCGACAGTTTGGGGTGAAAGCCCTCGGGCCAGCCCCTCATTCATCATGCGCTCTACGTGACCGGGTGTGAGACGTGCGAGGCGAACCCTCCCTAACGAAGGAATTAGGTGTTGCCGGGTGATCGCCTCATACCGTTCGAGGGTTCGCGGCCTCACCTTCCGCGTGGCGGTATCACGCAGCCATCTCTGGAGAAATGACTCGCACGTTTCAAGCTCCCCGACCAACGTGAGGCCATTCGTGAGTGCTCGTTGCGCCGTTTGAAGTTTGGAATGGGCTTCAGCACGGGTCTTGCCGTAAAAGGTTCTGCGCTTACCTTCCGAGGTCGCGACTGTCGCTGCCCAACGCCCATCCTTTCGCTTGTAGATCGAACCTTCGCTGTTACCCCGCTTTGCCATCCCGTGCCTCCTTCAGTCGTCGGTGATACTGGTCTTGACCCATTTTCTGTACCAAATCCCGTGCGAGCCACGCAGGTCATCCGGCCAGCTTCGTTGCTAAGGCAAACTCCTCTGGTGCCAACTGCCCCAGGGCACTGTGGGGCCGCTCCGAATTGTAGTGACGGCGCCAGGCCTCGACCTTTTCTTGGGCATCCTCCAAGGATAGGAACCAGTTTTCGTTGAGGCATTCCTGCCGCACTCGGGCGTTGAAAGACTCGATCATCGCGTTGTCCGTGGGCTTCCCGGGCCGGCTGAAATCCAGCTCCACCCCGTTCATGTATGCCCACTGGTCCAGGACCTTCGAGATGAACTCGGGCCCGTTGTCCACGGCGATGGTCTTGGGCACGCGGCCCTGGAGTGCCAGCCTAGCGAGGACGCTTACAACGCGGTGCCCACCGATGCTCCCGTCCACCGCGATCGCCGGACTCTCACGGGTAAAGTGATCCACTAGCGTCAAGAGCCGGATCCGCCGCCCATCGAAGAGCTCGTCGCTCATGAAGTCCATCGACCACCGCTCATTCGGCGTCGCTACCGTGGGGCGGACCTCTCGCCGTTGATGCGCCACACGCCGCCGCGGCGTCTTGCGTCGCAGCGTGAGTCCCTCCGCCCGGTAGAGCCGGTAGACGCGCTTGTGGTTCACCTGCCATCCCTCCCGTCGCAGCAGCACGTGGAGTCGCCGATACCCATAGCTCACCCGGACCGCCGCCAGGTCTCTGATCCGCATCCTGAGGGCCGCCTGCTCATCCGCCATGCTCTGGTAGCGGTATGAGGATCGACGGAGTGTCACCACGGCGCAGGCACGCCGCTCGCTAACTCCGTACGCTCCTCGGAGGTACGCCACATGGTCTCGCTGGAGAGCAGGCTTAGGGCTTTTTTCGGAGCACGTCCTGGAGCATCTGCTTATCCAGGCTCAGGTCCGCTACCAGCTGCCGCAGCTTGCGGTTCTCGTCCTCCAGAACCTTCAGCTTCCGGACTTCCTCGACGCCCATTCCCACGTACCGTTTCTTCCACCGGTAGTACGTCTGTTCGCTGATCCCCATCTTGCGACAGACCTCGGAGACGGGCGCACCACCCTCCGCCTGCCGAAGGGCGAAGGCGATCTGTTCCAACGTGTATCGCGACGGCTTCATCAGACGATCCTCCTCTTCCACGAGTCGGATCATCCCGGGGCCCCGAGTGTAGGACGTCGGCAATAGTGGGACTGCGATGGGGCTGAAAGGCCAAGCTCCTATGAGGTCACTGCTCACCAAGCCGGAGCGCTTGGGCGGACGACCCCGAGATCGAGCCGACAGATCAAGTCAAGGCATCGCGGC
>CAZIBZ010000250.1:0-13970 GCA_964537445.1 uncultured Dehalococcoidia bacterium
CGAGGATGGGACTCGACTCCACGCTCTGGATTGGGGTGGTGATGGACCCCCTGCGCTCCTGATTCACGGCGCTCGACGGACCGGCCGGAGTTGGAACGCCGTAGCAAGAAGGATGCGCGAGGATTATCGGGTCATAGCGCTTGACAGTCGCGCGCACGGGGACAGTGGCGACCCCCCCACCGGATATCGTGCGGTTGAGCGGGCTGGAGACATAGCTGCGGTAGCCAACGGCCTCGACCTCCCTCCTCACTTCGTGATTGGCCATTCGCTTGGTGGGGGTTCCGGCGCGCTCTATGCTGCGAGTAATCCGGGCGCGGTTAGAGGTGCCGTGCTTGTCGAACCAACGCCAAACGGGCCCGACCACTGGCAGCGGGTGGGGATGTTCGATGACGATTGGAAGCCGGCCCGCGAAACTCAGGGCCGCAACGGATGGAGCAGCCTTGATGAGCTGCGCGCCCGGCTCGAGGCGAACCGCATGACGTCCACCTGGACGAACGAAGTCCTGGAAGACGTGCTGCGCGAGGAGACGATCCTCAACGAGGACGGGTCGGTCTCCATCAAGTGGAGCCCGAGCTTCTACAACTTCGAAGAGTTGCGCACCGACGTCTTCTCCCTCATCGACGAAGCTGACTCCATGACCATGCCCGTTCTCGTGATGGTGGCCGCGAGCAACAACCTTCTTGAATCACACCTGAAACCGTTCGCCGAACGGTTGCCACAGGGAGAGTTCGCGGCGATCGAGGGCGTCGGACACGGTATCTACATGGAGGATCCCGACCTGGTCGCCCAGAGGGCCAGCGTGTTTTTCAAAGACAGAGCGTTGGCGGACTGACCGAACGACCGCGGTGATCGGGCCGCGAGTCAGTCTTCGAGAACGACGTCGCCGCTCTTGCCGCCGGTCTTTTTGACCAGTCGGACGGATTCCACTTGCATCCCGCGATCTACGGCCTTGCACATGTCGTAGACAGTTAGTCCCGCGACGCTCACGGCGGTCAACGCTTCCATCTCAGCTCCGGTCTTCCCGGTCGTTCGCACCGTGGATTCGATCATGACGCTTCGTCCGTCGTCCCCAAGAGTGAGGTCCACACCGACGAACGACAGCGCGAGAGGGTGGCACAGCGGAATCAGCTCGTGGGTCCGCTTCGCCGCCATGATGCCAGCGATCTGTGCGGTCGAAAGAACATCACCTTTGGGAGTCGCGTTCGAGCGGATCGCGTCGGCTGTTTCGGGCCGCATGGTCACGGTTCCCCTGGCCACTGCTCCCCGATCTGTCGAAGCTTTCGCCCCAACATCCACCATTCTTGGTCCCGCGTCCCTGTCGATATGCGAAAGCTCTGTCATAGGGCCACCTCCATGGTGATCTTACCGTTCGGAACACAGCGATAAGGAGGGTTTCCTACACCGGGACCCGTTCGACCTCCGCGGGATCGAGCTCGCGCGAAAAATCTGTTCCGTCGCTGGTTTCCACCGGCAGTTTGGGTGCCGCGGCAGAAAGAGCCAGCACTCCCGCTGCCAACCAGGCGAACCCGAGGATGGTGAATGGGGTGTCGTAGCTGCCGGTTCGGACCCACATCCAACCCGCGATGACCGGGCTTACGGCGGCCAACACGTTGCCGACCGGAGTTACCACGCCGCGGATGGCGCCCAGGTGTTTTCGCCCGAAGTGCTCGGCGAACGCCACATTCATGAGTGGGGGGAACCCGCCCATCGTTAACCCGTGGGCGACTGCGTACGTGTAGAGCATTGTTGTCCCGCCGGCTCCAACCAGGAGGAACAATGACATTCCAGCCGGAATGAGCGACATGGCGAGGACCCACCGGACCGCGATCCGCTCCACGAGGTACCCATACACGAGCTTCCCTACGATCGCGAACCCGGCGAGGGTCGTGGCGACACCCGTCGCAGTCGCGAGGGTGAATCCTTTGTCCTGAACATATGCGACCTGGTGGAACAGCACCGGCATCAAAGCCACCATCGCGAGCGATTGAACCCCAAGAAGAATCCACAACGCTCGCGTGCGGATCGCCTGGCGGACGGTCCACGGATATTCGTCATCGACTCGATCAGTCTGATCCGGTGAACCTGTGCCGTTGTTGCCCGCCGATTCGACCTTCAGCCCGTCGGGTCGTAGTCCGATGTCTTCCGGTTGGCGCCGCATGAATAGAGCGGAGATCGGGGCGATGGTCACGATCATCACCAGGCCCAGCACGGCCCAGGCGGTTCGCCATCCGAGTTCGCTGACCAACCAGCCGGCGATCGGGGCGACCACCAGTCCGCCTCCGGATATCCCGATGGCACTGATCGCCATCACCCTGCCCCGCCGTTTGACGAACCACTTCGCGAGAACGGCCGGGCCAACGAGTTGTCCCCCCATCGTGAACACCGCGATGCTGAAAATGACGCCAAAGACGATGAAAAACTGCCACAGGGTCTCGACACGCGATGTCGCGATCAACGTCAGTCCCGCGAGGACGCTCCCAAACGTTAGGAGCAAGCGCGGCCCGTGTTTTTTGTCAACCAGGAGGCCGAGCAAAGGGATGACCGGAAGTGATGCCAGGCGGAATAACGTGATCGTAGAGAACTCGGCCCGTGACACGTTGAGTTCGTCGCTCATCGGGATCAGGAAGAATGAGAGCCCGTACCCGCTGATCCCAGCGGTAATCATGCTGGCGCTGAACGCGATCCCCACGATGCTCCAGCCGTAGAAGACCCGACCGCCCGTCAACCGTTCCCAGACGATCACGACCCCGGCCGGACGGTTCATGGGCGTTGAAGCCACGCGAGACCCGGTTGTCCCGCTACCCGCCGATGCGGAACATTTCGACTCTAGGACCTTCCTGTTGCCTCAGCACGGCGGTCTCGTCCGTGCGCTCTTCGGAGTAACGGTCCGTCCGTTCTGTCCAGACTTGTGTGATGAGCGATTCGATCTCTTCGTCGGTTACGCCGGCGCGCAGCGGATCCCGAAGCTCACGCCCGTCCGAAGCGAAGAGGCACGTGAACAGCTTTCCGTCGGTGCTCAAGCGCGCTCGAGTGCAATCACCGCAGAAGGGTTCCGTGACAGAGGAGATGAAGCCGAGTTCGCCGGACCCATCCTTATATCGATATCGCTCTGCGGTCTCCGACGCGACATTCTTCTCAACGGGCTCTATCGGGTGCTTCGCGTCGATCAGTCCCGCAAGATCCTTGGACGGAACCACATCATCGAGGCGCCAACCATTGAGCGTGCCGACGTCCATGTACTCGATGAAGCGAACGATGTTTCCGCTCGCTCGGAAGTGTTCGGCCATTTCGGCCATGAGGTGGTCATTGACCCCTTTCTGGACGACGGAATTAATCTTCACAGGTCCCAACCCGACGTCTTCGGCCGAATGGATCGCGTCCAAGACGCGTTCGACACGGAAACCGCGGCCGTTCATTTCACCAAAGACATCGTCATTCAGGGAGTCCAGGCTGATCGTCACCCGGTGGAGGCCAGCCTCTTTCAGGCCTTTCGCCATCTGCGGCAGCAGATAGCCGTTCGTAGTCAGGGAGAGGTCCTCCAACCCCTCGATGACCGAGAGTTTCCGGATCAATGCTGGCAACTCGGCGCGCAGGAGCGGCTCACCCCCGGTGATGCGGAGTTTCGTTACCCCGAGCCCAACGAAGATCCTCGACAGCCGCTCGATCTCCTCGAATGAGAGGATCTCGTTCCGGGGAAGAAACTCGTAGCGCTCGCCGAACAACTCCTTCGGCATACAGTACGTGCAACGGAAGTTGCAGCGATCCGTCACCGAGATCCGCAAGTCTTGCAGGAGCCTGCCGAATACGTCCCGTATTTGTTGGGATGCCATGTTGGGTGCGGGTCGAATTACGTCGAGAACAGGGTTCGCAGGGCCGGCAGGGCGGCCTCGATCGCGCGTCCTCGGTGGCTCACGACGTTCTTCAGGTTTGAATCCAACTCCGCCATCGTCTTCTTGTATTCGGGGAAAAGAAATATCGGATCGTAGCCGAATCCGTTTTCTCCACTCGAGACTGTAGAAATGATACCGCAGCACTCACCGTGGGCGTACAAAGGGGCCTTGTCCGGGGTTGCGATCGCGATGACCGCGCGGAAGCACGCTGTGCGCTCATGCGTTGGTACCCCCTCCAGACGCTCCAAAACGAGGGCGACGCGATCACTATCGGACGCGTCGGGCCCTGCATATCTGGCGCTGTGGACGCCCGGTGCCCCACCAAGATGATCGATGAACAATCCGGAGTCGTCGGCGATTGCCGGAAGGCCGCTCGCTGTAGAGAACGCGATCGCTTTCTTCGCCGCATTCTCCTCCAGGGTCTCGCCGTTCTCTTCAACATCCAGCGAAAGGCCCTCCTGGCTGGGAGTTGTCAATTCAAACGTCTCGCCAGCCAGGAGGGCCTGCAGTTCGCGAACCTTGCCCAGATTGTTCGTAGCCAGAAGTACCTTGGCCATGACGATTCAGGGGATGGTTACCGGGTCGGTGTCCTCTACGCGGAACCCACGGCAGTGCCGTCTCGGAACGCGAACTTCCCTTCCAGATCTGTCACGACGTCGCGGAACCCGCCGTACTCGAGTTCCGTGTACGGGAGCATCGCAGCTCCGGACCAGCCCTGCTGGCGCATCTCGATTCCCTTTTCCTGGGCATGGTTCCGAACGTAATCCCAGGACGGATTGTCGAAGAAGTCGACGTAGCTGTGCGAGAACTTCCCTTCGTCGCTGAGTGAGAACCCGACGCACGAAACGATCGGAAGACAGTAGATCCCAGTGACGGGCGTGTTCAGCGGGACCGGCATCAGCGGCATGACGTGGGATCCACGGGCGTCTCCACCGATGAAATGAGCTTTCGCGAATGGAGACACGATCTCTTCGGGCGCGGGGAAGATCCCCTGGTTGCGAATCAACGCGATCGGGTCATCTTTCCCCGTGTAGGTCCCGGCGATATTGTGCATCCGCATCGCGGAGATCGCCGCGGCAGGTTCGTCCGGATAGGTGCGTGAATCGATGGAGTCGATGCCGAAACGCTCGTTGTCCCGAAGGAGAATCGCGAGGCGATAGTAATCCTCGGGCGCATTCAACTCGATGATGCTGTCTCCGCCCGTGTTGTTCATATCGATGACGTTGAATTTGAACCCTTGGATCAACCGCGGAAGCATCAACCCCGCGCAATACATGGGGTCGGCGAAAGAGAGGAAAACCGGGAGGTTGTAGGCACCTGGGCCGCATTTGTCGGCGGCGAATACCATGAACGACTCGGCTGGCCGAACGCCCCTGCCGGCGCCACGGGCGGTCGTAACCTCGTGGTCAAACTCCAATTCAGCGACCCCGGGTCCCGCCCCACGGATGTTCCCGGACGGCGCATCGACCAGCAGATCCTGTCCGGCCCCATAAAGACCGTAATTCTGTGCGATCGCCGTGGCCTCGAGGAACGCATTCCAGGCGAATTGATGGATGTCGGTATTGTCCTTCCCGCGGGTGTGCGACATCGTGATCGCGATGTCGTCCCCTGTGGAGCAGACGAAGGCATCGATCAACAGGCCGCTCTCGACCGCCTTCTCCGCAGCCGTTTGGACGGCGGCCATCATCTCGCCGGACGGGCGCGTGTGCCCGCCGATCGAACCGACGTCGGCCTTGATCGCCGACAAAGTGATACGCATGTTCTAAAACTCCTCCCACAATCCCCTGCGAATTCCAATTCAACGCGGTGTTGATCGCCTCCACCCCACCAATGAGGAGACGCGCGTCAGGCTATCAGCCAGCCGTTTCGTCGTCAAACCAAAATGGCCGTGCACCCCGAGGGCACGTGGTCCCTGCGTGTTCCTTGACATCGTTCGAAGGCCGGCAATACGCTGAACGAACCAACCAACATGGGGTAGGAGGGTTTGATATGCCGGATCTCTTGTACGAGAAGCACGAGGATGAGCACTACGCGGTCTTCACCATGAACCGCCCGGACCGGCTCAATGCGATGGGCGGGACGATGAACGAGGACTTCGCGATCGCGTTGCACGACTTCAACAACGACCGAAACATGTGGGTCGGGATCGTGACCGGTAACGGCCGGGCGTTCTCGGCAGGTGCTGATCTCCGACAGATGGCCGAACGCAATACCCAGGTTGCGGAGATCAACGAGAAGTTCGAGAAAGGTGAGATCGACCAGGACCAACGTGCCCGTGAGCTGTTCCGCGTCTCGGGCGGCCAGCAGGGAGGGCCAATCACCTCACTCTTCCAGCTCTCGCGGTCGAAGAAACCCTTCATTGCGGCGATCAACGGACTGGCAGTTGGCGGCGGGACGGAACGGGCGATCGACTGCGATATTCGGATCATCTCGACGGAGGCCTACATGGGCCTGTTCGAGGTGAAGCGCGGCATCATGCCGGGCTCCGGGGCGCACATCATGCCGCGTATCGTCCCGTTCGGCGAAGCGCTTTACATCGGCCTGACGGGAGACCGGATCACGCCTGAGCAGTGCCTGCGCATCGGGCTGGTCCATGAGGTCGTGGAGCCGGATCAACTCCTGGAGCGTGCGGTGAGCATCGCCAAGATGATCTGCGAGAACGCGCCGATCGCTGTCCAGGGGGTGAAAGCCCTTGGATACTTCTGGCGCAACTTCGCGATGGACGATCACTATCGCTTCAGTGATTGGGTCAACGAGATCGTTGGCGGCTCCGAGGATTCGAAAGAGGGCCC
The DNA here is from genome assembly GCA_964537445.1 of uncultured Dehalococcoidia bacterium. Taxonomy (GTDB): domain Bacteria; phylum Chloroflexota; class Dehalococcoidia; order UBA6926; family UBA6926; genus JASLZO01. Next base: position 6,683 of record CAZIBZ010000250.1, read on the forward strand.
GCTGGCCTTCGCGGAGAAACGCGCCCCGAATTGGCAGAACGCCTAACGTCTGCGCGCAGAAGATACAGCCCCTAAAGAATCCCGCCGGGGTCCGCCTTGGCGGGATTCTTGCCATCAACCACCCCGTTCACGATACTGAATAGGCCGTTTGACCGCCGGGTCGGGCTCGCCGACACCTCAGACCACTCCTCCACATGACTCAGACACAACAAATGACCGGATTCGCCACCGCACTCCGCTGCAAGGAGTGCTCACGGGAGGCTCCGCTAGAAGCGCGGAACGTCTGCGACTTCTGTTTCGGACCGTTGGAGGTCGAGTACGACTACGACGCGATCAGGGGGCGTATGACTCGGGAGTCCATCGAAAAGGGCCCTTTGAGCATGTGGCGATATGCGGATCTGCTGCCGGCAGATGGCGCCAACCCGGTGGACCTGAATGCCGGGTTTACCCCTCTGATCAAAGCGGACCGACTCGCCAAGAAACTCGGCTTGAACGAACTCTATTTGAAGAACGATTGTGTGAACCCAACCCACTCGTTCAAGGACCGCGTGGTCTCCGTCGCTATGACGGTCGCCAGGGACTATGGATTCGACACGGTGGCTTGCGCTTCGACCGGAAACCTCGCGGGCGCGGTGGCTGCACATGCTGCCCGGGCTGGCCTGAAGGGGTACGTGTTTATCCCGTCCGATCTCGAGCTTGGAAAGATTGTCGGTGCGGCGATCTATGGCCCGACGCTCGTGTCGGTGAAGGGTAGCTACGACGAGGTGAACCGGCTGTGCTCCGAGGTTGCGGATCGCTACGAGTGGGCCTTCGTCAACATCAACGTTCGGCCGTACTACTCGGAGGGCTCCAGGACGCTGGGGTATGAGGTGGCCGAGCAACTCGGGTGGCGGACTCCTGATCACGCGATCGTCCCCGTGGCCTCCGGATCGATGTTCACAAAGATCTGGAAGGGATACAACGAGTTTCACGATCTGGGCCTCATTTCCGAGCCGAAGACGCACATGCATGTTGCTCAGGGGCTCGGTTCATCCCCCGTCGTTACCGCATACGAAGCAGGTGTTATGGACGTCCGGCCGGTCCGGCCAAACACGATCGCCAAGTCACTTGCGATCGGTAACCCAGCAGACGGGTACTATGCGCTGAAGACGATCGAGGAGACCGGTGGTTCGGCCCATGCGGTGCCGGACGGGGTCATCGTCGAATCGATGCAACTCCTTGCCGAAACGGAAGGAATCTTCGCGGAGACGGCCGGAGGCGTCACGATTGGCGTCCTTCGCCAACTCGTCGCCGAAGGGACCATCAAGCCGGATGATGTGACGGTCGCGTATATCACGGGGTCGGGATTGAAGACTCAGGAGCCAGTCGAAGGCATCGTGAATCCGATATCGATCGAGCCTTCCTTCAACGCCTTTGTTGACGCACTGGAAGCGCGTGGGGGCGTCTAGCCGCTCGGGCAATAGCCCGAAGACGCAGTAGGAGTTACCGATGGCGACGGTGCGCTACAAGTTCACGTTCCCGACCGACTTGATCCAGGAACCCGTCATCTGGAAGCTCGGACGCGAGTTCGAGTTGGTGACCAATATCCGTCGCGCGAATGTGGTCGAAGACTCTGGTTGGGTCATTCTCGAACTCGACGGCGAACGAGATGAGATCGACAAAGGGGTCTCCTGGGTGACGACACGTGGGGTCCGAGTCGACCCCGTCCCCGGCGACGTACTCGACGGATAGATTCTGGACCTTCGTAAGGGCATGAGGCCGCCTTGGCGGTTCGCATCCACATCACGCCTGGTTTGTTTCCCCGTCAGCGATCCAGCGTTGCCTGGGACGTCGATGCGCCCGATCTTCGAACCTGCGTCGACGCGATCGAGGAGAGGTTCCCCGGTGCTCGCCGGAGCCTAATCGATGAGCACGGCCGCGTGCGTAGCCAGGTTCGGATATACGTGGATGGAGATGTCGTGTTGACAACGGGACGTCTCTTGCGCGGAGACGAACAAATCGTGGTCGAGACTGCGCAAACAGCCTCAAGAGCACGTGCCTTCGCGATCTCTCGGTTCCGACGTCGCACCAACGCCGACCTCGAGTACGAACGCCGCTACGGCCCGATCAAGATGGAGGGCGCCTGCTCCGGGGGGCTTGGCGAGAGCCTGGCTTTCACGGGTATCGGGGCAGCGCTACTGGTCTGGCTTGGGGGAAGCGTTGCCTTTGGCGGGGCATCGATCGGGATACCCATGGTCCTGGGAGGAATCGCGGGGGTGCTGTTGTTCGTTTGGGGGGTGTACAACCTCTACGATGATCTCTTCGCATGACCTTGACGGTGCCTTGCACCACAGACGGCGGACCCCGATGGAGTATATTTGACCTAGACCCCACTCTCGCGGCGCGAGAGGCTTTTGATGATGAAGGAGGATTCGAACGTATGGCCGTTCTGGTCAAGATTCCCACCCCGCTTCGCCGAGTGACCGATGGTGTTGATTCCATCGAAGCTCAAAGTGAAACACTCGCCGGCGCTCTCGACACGCTGAATAAGAAGTTCCCGGGGATCGAGGAGCGCCTGTTCAACGACGAAGGGCAACTCCATCGCTTCGTGAACATCTACGTGAATGGTGAAGATGTCCGCTTTCTCAGTGGGCTGGAGACAGCCCTCAAGGAAGGTGACGAAGTCAGTATTGTTCCGGCGGTGGCTGGCGGCTAATTCGTTCCCGAACCTGAGAAGCAAAGCGCGCCGCAGAGGCGCGCTTTTTCGTTTGTCTTCCGGGCCGCAGACGGAATCAGTCTAGGTCTGCCCACGAAGCTCCACCGCCCGACTCCAGGCGAGCCTTAACCCGGGGCGACCGATTGTACCGCTCCCGTTGCTCCTCGCGGATCTCGCCGTCCGGCGGGCGAAAATGGGAAGCGAATTGTGATCTGAACGTCGCGTATGTCCCGGCGATGATCGCTGCGCGGGCCTGCTCGAGGAGCGACAGTACGAAGCGCAGGTTGTGGATGCTCGCCAGGCGGTGAGCCAGTAGCTCCTTGGCCTTGAATAGATGGTGTACGTAGGCGGCAGAGAAACGAGTACAAGTCCAACAATCGCAACCTGAGACCAGGGGTGCATCCAGCTCCCGGAAGCGGTTCGAATCGATATGGGCGCGACCCTCGTGCGTGTAGATCCCGCCGTTCCTTGCGACACGAGTTGGCAGGGCGCAGTCGAAGGTATCGATTCCCCTCTCCACGCCCTCGAGCAGGTCGTCCGGAGATCCAACGCCGAGAAGATGGACGGGTTTGTCCGGCGGCAGAAGTGCCATCACCCGGTCCACGATCTCCCACATGAGTTCCTTGGGCTCGCCGAGGCTGAGTCCGCCAATCGCGAAACCCTGGACATCGAGTCCCGCCGTGAACTCGGCCGATTCGACGCGGAGTTCCGGTGACGTTCCGCCCTGGATGATTCCATAGAGAAGCCCCGGCCCTCGATGAGCACGGACGCATCGTTCCGCCCACAGGTGGGTCCGTCGCGTCGCGTCGCGTACGGCGTCGTCATCCGCCCCGTAATTCAGCGGTTGGTCCAGGCACATCAGCAGGTCGGACCCCATCCGTTCCTGCAGAGCTATCGCGCTTTCGGGCGAAAGATGGAGCGGCGATCCATCGATGTGCGACCTGAATGTGATCGCCTCGTCGGAGATGCGTGTCCTGTGCGCAAGGGACGAGACCTGGAAACCGCCCGAATCGGTTGCGATCGGTCCATCCCAAGATGTGAACGCATGAAGGCCTCCAAGAGTCTGGATCGTCTCCACGCCCGGCCTCAATGAAAGGTGGTAGGTGTTCGTGATGAAGACTTCGCACCCCATCCGGCGGAGGTCCTCCGGCGCGAGAGCTTTGACCGATGCCTGGGTCGCGACCGGCATGAAGGCCGGAGTTTCGACATCGCCGTGCGGGGTCGATAGGACACCCCGACGGGGTCCGACTGAAACCGTGTCCTCCCCCTGGATGCGGAAAGAGCCGCTCATCGGCCGTTGATGGCCGGTCGACCCACGCCTTCGGAGCGAAGCAACTCGGATGCGATCGGCACCGTTTCACCGGTGGATGCATCCACCATCAATCCGAATGGCGCCAGGGCCTGGTCTCCTATGACCGGTGTCGTGCCGGCGTCCGCGTGGATACATCCAACGCTATGTGTCTGACCACCCAGCGTCAGTTCGATCGGGCCGAACGGAATTTCCATCCTCCGACCGTCCGCCCGTCTGAACCGTCTCGTCTCCGACGACCGAGCGCCGATTTTGGCGATGACGTCGCTGGGAAGGACGAGATGGGTGGCCCGCCGGTCGATCTGTGCCTCCACAGTTACCTGTTCGGCGCTCCCAACGGCGGTGACCGTGATCGATAACGAACCCAAGGTCGGACTACCCGGAGGCCATTGAGCTAACGACCGCATCGAAGATGAGCGCGGTGAATACACCACACAGGAGGCTATAGCTGGCGGTCTTGTACCTGCGACGTCGAATCGCCTGGGTCAATCCGTTTCCGCCGAGCTGGGCCGTTCCCCACACGTTGTAAACGGAGAACGCGCCGGCGATGGCGAAGAACCCCCATGCGGCACCGCTCGAAAGGCCGATCGCCACGCTTAACATCACCAGGATTATCGCGAGACCCATGAACACGGGCATCGTTCGGGCTTCATCTGAGCGGAGAGGGAACATCCGGATCCCTGCCTGCAGGTAGTCCGACTTGTAGAACAACATGATTACCCAAACGTGATGGACTACCCATGCCGCCACGAACGTGAGGAGCACCGCGATCGTCATTCCGGCGTTCGGGTCCACCGCCAGCCAGCCCGCCGCAACGGGGGCAGCACTGGCGACCCCTCCAAGGAAATGCGTACCTTCGGTCTTGCGCAAAACGACGGACGCGAGGATACCCACCACCCCTGCCGATCCAACCAGTGGATTAAGGTAGAAGCCAATCGCGGTTCCAGTTATGGCCCACGCCAACGACCAGTACAGGGCGTTCCGAGGGTTCCCGATGCGTCCGCTCGGGATCGCTCTACCCTGCGTCCGGCGCATCCTTGCGTCCAACGACCGATCCAGGTAGTTCGTCAGCCCGTTCGCTCCCCCGCTCCCCAGGAAGATCGCGAACGTGACGGCCAATACCCTGCCCGCCTCCCCCGTGTCGGCCCCGCTTGCGGCTGTGGCTGCTGCCGCGCCCAGGAACGTGAGCAGCACGGTGACTCGGGGCTTGAGCACCTCCCAGTACGCGCCGGCGACCCCTCGCAAGGAAGAGGCGAACGGGGCGTCGGTTTGGAGGGGTTGTGTCATCGGCGCGATTGGGTGGCGTGACATCTTACGGCTGGGCGGCCACGCGTCTCAACCGGTCGTGGGGCTCCCTCCATCAGTCAGACTTCTCCGCGACGAGAGTTTCCAATCCGTCCGGCGACCTGATGGCGGCGACCGAGTCGACGAATGACTTCAGGGTGGGTTCCGTGCGGCGCAGGAGCGTCAACTGTCGAAATACGGGACTGACGGAGGCCGGCGAGTCTGCGTACGTGCCGCGGAACGCGAAAAACGCCTGATTCAGCTTTCGTATGAACACCCCGTTTTCCCCGAGCTCGGCTCGCCGCTCCTCCATATAGGCCTCTGCGTCTTCTATACGGCCTTCCGCAAGCAGATCGTCGGTTCGCTCCCGTGTCTCTCGGAGGTAGCGGTTCGCGTCGAAACGCTCCTCAGCCGCTATGGGCTCCGGCGGTTCGAGGGACACGCTGAAAGACGGTGGGCCTTCCCCGAAGTGGGACGCCGCGATCTCCGCGCCGACGATATTCGCGAACGTCTCGTTGATCGTTGTCATTTCGTTACCGGCCGCGTATCGCCGTCCCAGAGGACGGAAAAATAAATAGTGGTGCACCCATTCGTGAGCGACCGTGGAGATCGCCTGTCGCAGACCCGGGTCTTCCCGGACCAACGATGGATATGTCGCCATACCGCCGATTCGGTCAACGACGGCAGAGAGGTCCCTTCGCTCGAGACCCTTTTCGATCGATTCCATCTCATCGGCCGTGATGTCCGGACGAAGCACAACGGTGTCGATGAGGTCGATGCGATCGCGCGGCGACACGACCAGGACGCGGGGTAGATCCTCCAGCGCGAACGAAACGGGGGGGAACAACCTCTCACCGAATGCTGGGAACTTCGTCGTGAGCCGATGTTCGATCAGGATCTTGCTCACGATCGACCGGATCGCCGAAATCGTATCGCCTTCGAGTGCCTCCATCTCGGCCGCGATACGGACTCGCTCCACTCGCGTCGCCGAAGCCTCATCGCTGGTGGACGAAGTCGCATCGGAGACCGTCCTCAGCAGCCGTTGGTCCTGCAGGCGCCGCGCTTCAGCCAGCTCGAAGTAGCGCCCGAGGGTCTCCGGGTTGCCGTTGCTCCTGTTCGAAACGAAAGAACCCAGATGGCCGAGTTCCCATATTGCCAGGTTGAATCGGTGCTCGCCGGCGGCAGCGGTGATCCCGGCTCTCTCGGCGGGTCCTGGGAGATCGCCGCCGACCATGCCAAGCCCGAGGACCAACATCAGCACGTTTGCGACCGTCAACCGACGCAGGAAGATCGGTTTCAGCCTATTTGGGCGCATATCGCCAGTCTACGAACGAATAGGTTGGCGCTCGAATCCCCCATCGTTTCTGGCTTGAATCTTTGGGGTCCGGGAATAGAATGTCCACGTACTCGTCCAAACCTGGGATGTGGGGGTCGTGATGCGCAACTACCCGAGTCAGGCGATACGGAATGTGGTGCTGCTATCGCACAGTGGAGACGGAAAGACTTCGCTGGCGGAAATGCTGCTGCTGCTGACGGGGGCCATCAATCGTCTGGGCCGGGTTGAAGACGGCTCGACTGTTTCAGACTATGAACCCGAGGAAGAACGCCGCGGCGGCTCGGTGAACCTCTCGGTCCTGCCCGTCGAGTGGAAGGACCACAAGATCAACCTGCTCGACCCACCTGGTTACCTGGACTTTGTCGGTGAGACCATCGGTGCCATCCGAGTCGCGGATGGTGCTCTCGTTCTCGTCGACGCGTCGACCGGCCCACAGGTCGGGACGGACATGATGTGGAGACGGGCGGAAGCGGGGTCGAAGCCGCGCCTCGTGATGATCGACAAGATGGACAGAGAGAACGCCAACTTTCAGACGGCGTTAGCGACCGTCCGGGACCGGTTTGGGAAGGCGTGCGTCGCGGTTCACCTGCCCATAGGCTCGGAGAAAGGATTCAAAGGGGTTGTCGATATCATCTCCGGCCGAGCCCATCTCGCGGACGGAGCG
>CAZIBZ010000251.1:0-10856 GCA_964537445.1 uncultured Dehalococcoidia bacterium
ACGTTGTTCATCGTTCCCTGGCTCGCAGCAGGGATCCGGTCCGGCAACGCTTGGGCAAGCGCGCCCAGCACGACATCCACGATCCGCTGACTCGTCTCGACGTTTCCAGCCGCCACGGCCCGCGGCGGCCTCGCTCGTACCAACGAGCCTTCGGGCGCCAGCACGGTTACCGGCGTCGAGGCTCCCTCGTTCGCCGGCGCCCGCGGCCCGGCAAGACATCGCACGCAATAGAGGACCGCAGATTTGGTCACCGCTTCGACTGCGTTGATGTTCCCATCGGTCACTTCCGGAGAGGTCCCTTCGAAATCCACCGTCAACGTGCCCTCGCCGTCGCTCGTTACGGCGACCTCGATGATCGGCCGAACATCAGTGCCGGGTTGAGGCTCCATCTCGTCCTCGAACCTGTAGGTGCCCGGCAGCACCTCTCGCAACGCGGCTCGGACCATCTCTTCACCGTAAGAGATCAGAGAATCCACATGCTCGTTGAGCCCATCTACTCCATATCGAACGGCCGTATCCCTCAACCGGGCGTCCCCGATTCGGTTCGCCGCCATCTGCGCCGCCAGGTCTCCTCGTCGTTCATCCGGCGTCCGAACGTTGCGGAAGAACAGTTCCAACGCTTCCTCGTTCATTCGACCTTCCCGGGCCAGTCGCAGGGGCGGGATGATGAATCCCTCCTGGTATAGCTCCGTCGACACGGGCATCGATCCTGGCGAGATCCCGCCCACGTCCGAGTGATGAGCCCGTGACGCGGCGAAGCCGATCAGCGGACCGTCACCGGCGAACACCGGCGAGATCAGTGTCACGTCCGGCAAGTGGGTCCCACCCAGGAACGGGTCGTTCAGGACGATCAGGTCTCCGCGTGCGAACGTCCCCGCGAACCGGTCGATCCCAACACGGACGGATGCCGCCATTGCGCCCAGGTGCACCGGGATATGTTCTGCCTGCGCCACCAATCGTCCGACCGCATCGAAGACCGCGCACGAGTAGTCCCGGCGTTCCTTGATATTGGGCGAGTACGCCGTCCGTCCCAGCACGATGCCCATCTCTTCGGCGATCGAAGCCAGCTGGTTCCGAAATACTTCCAGCGAAACCGCGTCCACGGTCATGCGTTTGGTTCCGAATCGGGCTCGAGGATCAGGTTGCCGATCGCATCCACGACCGCTCCCCACTCAGCCGGGACGTACGTCGTTGCGTCAGGTTGTGTGACGATTGCCGGCCCGACGAAATGGAAGCCCGGCCCCAGTTCTTCCCGACCGAACAACGTCGCCTCGACTTCATCCCTGTTCGCTCCAACGGCCAGCGTCGGGATCCCCGACGCCTGTGCCTCCACTCGGTCCAGCTGACGGGTCAACGATCCGCGATGGACGGAGGGCTCCGCCCGTCTGACGCGGATCGAAACGATCTCGGTGTCCCTTTTGGGATGGCTGTAGCCAAAACGCAGCTCGTGAGCCTCGTGGAACCGTTGGATCAACTCTCCCGGGTCGTCCGAGTTCAGGGGCACGTTCAATTCGTACCCTTGGCCCAGATACCGAACGTCGGCCGACCGGAGCAGGACGGCCTCGGCCGCATCGTCGTCTTCCACCTCATCGGCAAGCCGTCCGAAGGTCGCTTTCAGTTCGTCGATCGTCCATTCGGCACCCGGCACCATGACCGTCCTTGATCGTTCGCGGATGGCATCAGCTGCCAGTATCCCCGCGGCCGACGTGACGCCCGGATACCTCGGAACCAGGACTTTCCTCACATCAATGGCTTCCGCCAGTTCGCACGCATGCAGAGGTCCGGCTCCTCCGAACGCTACCAACACGAACTCTCGAGGGTCGTGCCCGCGCTCGACAGAAACACGCCGGAGCGCGCGCTCCATGTTCGAGTTGGCGACTCTGATCACCCCGAGAGCGGCGCCGATGGCGTCGGTTCCCATGCTGTCCGCCAGCGTCTCCAATGACCGTTCCGAGGCCTTTGCATCTAGCCGTAGCGTGCCACCAAGTTCGGTAGAGGCTGGCAGGCGGCCGAGGACGACGTTCGCGTCGGTTACTGTCGGTTCGATCCCCTTCCCGTACGTCGCGGGGCCGGGGTCCGCTCCCGCCGATCGTGGACCGACCTCGAGAGCGCCACCGCCATCTACCTGTGCGATCGAACCGCCGCCCGCTCCCACAGTCCAGATATCCACCGTCTGCAACCGAACCGGGAGGCCGGCGATCTCCCCTTCGTTGGTGCGCGGAATCTCGCCCGGGCAGAGAGCGACATCCGTCGAAGTCCCGCCCATGTCAAACGTGATCGCCTGCTCGGCTCCGACAGCCTGTGCGATTGCGAACGCGCCGGTCACGCCTCCAGCCGGGCCACTCAGTAGTGTCTGTACCGGCCGCTCGATCGTCTCTCCGGCAGTCAGGCTTCCACCCGATGACGAGAAGATCCGGAGCGGGTTCGGCAACTCGCTTCGTAATCGCGACAGGTACCGACCGACCACAGGGGCCACATATGCGTTCAACACCGTCGTCGAAGTTCGCTCATATTCACGGAACTCCGGTAGGACGACGCTCGACAGGGAAACGGGAACATCCGCGCCGAGCCTACGCGTCAGTAGCTCTCGGATCGCTTCCTCATGAGCGGGATGGAGAAATGAGAACAGCAAGGACACGGCAACTGACTCGAACCCCGACTCCGCTATCTGCTCAGCGATGGTCTCGACATCCGTCTCGTCGAGAGGGACATGAACATCCCCTTCCGCCGTCACGCGTTCGGCGACGCCGAACCGCCCATCGCGCGCTACCAGCGTCTTCCTGGGTGGAACGTCCAGGTCGTAGAGGGTGTGCCTCGTCTGCCGCCCGATCTCGATCACGTCTTCGAACCCACGGGTTGTTACGAGCGCAACTTGCGCTCCGGTCCCTTCGAGCACCGCGTTCGTGGCCACCGTGCTCCCGTGAACGATTTCGTCGCCTCTTGGGACTCCCAACTCCGCGATCAACTGCAACAACGCCCGAGAAGGATCCTCGGGTGATGACGGCACCTTCGCCACGACCAGGGTCTGGTCTGGTCGCGACCAGATCAGATCCGTGAACGTTCCGCCTACATCGATCCCGAGCACTCGTCGGCGCTCCTACGGTGCAGCGAAGTCGATCGGCGCTCCGCCGTCGTGTGCGTGGTCCTCATCGGGCCCATGCTCGACAAGCAGTGGGGCTTCCTGCGCGAGTTCGTCGTCGAGGATCGCCTGGACAACATGGACACCCTCTTCACGGGCCTCCAGTCCGAGGTTCATGAAGAACTGATGGCCCTGGACCGGGAGAAGTTGCGCGTCGATCGGCTCACTCCGCACCATCTCCCTGCCCTGCGGGTCCAGCACGCGCAGGATCAGCACGTGCGAACCCTCCCCGTGGAGCCGGCAGTAGATCGCGAATTGGAAAGCCATGGGCAAGTTGGCCGCACCAACGGTGTCGAAGATCCCGATCACGTGCGCCCGTCCGCGTTCGTCGCGAAACGCGTCCTGTCCGATCAGAAGGGCCGTTACCCGAGCCATCGCCGGGTTCATACGGCCTTAAGCGTCGCGATCGCCGGACCCGTCAGTTCTTGGTGCCGGGGCACCAGCGATTGTGCTCCCCGCGCACGTCGGCCCATGACTCGAAACCCACGTGGCGCTGCAGCAGATGGCCGCATTTTTCGCAGTCTTCGTGCTCCATAGTCTCGAAGGGATCGACCTCGGCGCCCATCATCGCCTGAGACGCGAGTTCGACCAGCGAACCCAGGCGATCCGTTACTTCTTCCATCACAGCGCCAAAGCTTTCAGGGGGACGCGGCACCTGCATCGCGTCCATCGAGAATCGTCCGCACAGGATCAAGTGGTCGTGGTAGATACCGGGGATGGTCTCGTCCAGCGTGACCTGCCGTTCTTTTCTGACTTGCTCAGGACTCTCGATCTCCAATTCGTTCGCAACGACATTGACCAGGGTCACAAACAACGCCGTCCGCAGATCGTTGAGTCCTAGCGGTGTCCCACCCTCCAGCGGCGAAACCCCCGTTTCTGTCTCTCCCGGCTCGTTCGACACCCACCGTTCGCTGAGCGCGCCGAAGATCCGCTCGCCGATCTGGATCAATTCCTCTTTTTCGCGGCCCTCTAGCGACCGAAACAACTCGGCCTCGCCGGGTGTGACGGCTGCCGATTCACCCAGGAACTGCTGGAAATAACGCCGCGCGCTTGCGGTCACATTGACGCTGGCTGCGGAACGTCGCGGGGCGACCATTTAAGAAACAGAACTCCCGAATACAGATCGAATCTGGCGGGCACCCGCCAGATTCGCCGCAATCTTATCACCAGTTGCTCCAACCGCCCTCAGTTCTCCATTCGGACTCTAACGACGTGGTGGATTTCACCCGGATTGACCTCCCGAAATCGTGATCCAGATTCCCATCCGCCCGGTCTGCGCCGCAACGAAAAACGCCGAGGGTGTTCCCACCCTCGGCGCATCCGGTCGTCTCGAACGGAGAGCTAGTTGTAGTTCCCCTGGTAAAGGTCCGTTCGGATATCGATGTCGCTGTGCTGATCGATGTACATGTTGAAGCGTGGCTTGTTGGCGCCAGCCACCAGCCCGGACGTATCCGCGATAACCGTGTTGCTAACGTTTGCCCGGGAATCGATGTCGGACCAGTTGCTCATCCGGTCGTAGTCGTACCCGCCCCAGCGATTCCGATGCGGGAAGCACCCGCAATCGTCGTCATGATTCCGCTGCGTCACGTCGGTGTCGATGTCGATGTCGCTGTGCTGGTCAATGTACAGGTTGAATGCAGGCCTGTTGTATCGGCCGACCAACCCTGAAGTGTCCGCCACAACCACGTTGTCCACGTTCGCGCGGCCGTCGATATTCGACCAGTTGCTAGGTTGTTGTTGCTGTAGTCATAGCTCGGATAGTAATAGCCCCAGCCGCCCCAGCCAGCGGTCGCCAGGGTGACTCCCGCCGCAACGACCATCAGCGTCAGGCCGATCGCCAGCTTTTTCGTCGCAAACCGCTTGTTCCTCATAGTCCCGCCACTCCTTTCGTTTGTACCCAGAGAGCTCCCGCTCTCCCTCCCGTCCTGATTCACCCGTCCCAACGAACCGATCAAACTGCCCCAGCCAGTGGTTGCCCCACTTGCGTGAGATCTGTGTCAATAGAACGTATTCCGGCTCTGGGTCAGGCTCTAGCTATTCGGGTCTGGCGTCGAAAGCGAGAGTGCGCCTCTAGAGCCCTGTTCTGCCTTGAACGGGGGTCAGCGGCCGGTGCCCGAAGCGATTCCGGTCACCGAATATCGCCAGTCACTCGATCCCACTCGGCCCCTAGGGGGCGGCAACTTCCGAGCCGTCGGCAAACAGCTTGAGCATCCGGGAACACGGTCGTTTCCTGTGGAACCGCATCTTGGCGGATCTTCCGGTCGCAACGGAGGGGTCAGGTAGGGGCAACAGCCGATTCTTCGACGTTCTGCCGCCCCGGTCCCGTCTCGGGAATGAACAACGCCGCTACGAACAACGAAAGCGAAGTTGCGCATACGATCGCGAACCCTGGGATGAACGACCCGGTCACGTCGTTCACCCGCCCCACGAAGACCGGCGCGACGAAACTCGCGGCGTTCCCCACAGTCAAGATCGCCGCCCAGATGGCGCCCGCGCGCTCAGGAGACGATCCTGGTAGCTCGATCGGTAACGTGAACAGCGCTGGTTCATACGCCCATTGGACGAGTCCGGTGAACAACACGGCAGCCAGTAGGACGTATCCAGCGGGTGACACAAACGTCGCGACGCCCCCCGCCCCGATCAGGAGGCCGCTCCAGATCATGATTGGTCTTCGTGTTCCCGTACGCGTGATCAACAGGCCGCCCAGCAATGTCGCCGGGATCCCCGCGAACGTGAAAACCGCCGTCGTGAATCCGGCTACGCCCAGGTCCATGCCACGTACGTCCGTGAAGAACGTCGGCAGCCACGCGCTCAGCGTCGTGAACTGCGCCCAGGGCCCGACCACTGCGATCGCCAGCAGCCATGTCGTCTTCGACCGAAAGACGCCCAGCACCTCCCGAGGGGATGCAGACGCGGGAGATGCAGACGATCGCTCAGCCTCCGGGATTCCACCTGAGACCGCCGGAGCGGTACGACCGAACACGAACCACAATGCCGCTCCAACAAGGCCCACCGCGCTTTCTACAGCGAGCGCGCCGGACCATCCGAGTGACGACCCAGCGAGCTGCGGCCCAATCACGAGTCCGGTCCCGAGTCCGACCGTGAGGGCCGCCAACGAAATTGCATTCACGGCCGGTAGCTCTTTCTCGGGAGTCCATCGCATGATCAGCGCCGCGATCAGGGGGATCTGGATCGCCGCGCCGAGCCCCTGCACCAACCGGATCCCGACTATGGCCCAAAACCCGGAATAGAAGACGATAACCGTCCCTGCGCCCAGCAGGACCCACGCCAGGCCAAACGTGGGTTTCAGCCTCCACCTGACGGCGACAATGCTGGCGGGGATCGCGCCTAACGTAACCAACAGCGTCATCATGGTGACCAGGAACCCGGCAGCCGCGTTGCTGATTTCGAGATCGTCGATGATTCGTGTCAGGAACGGAGAAGGCGCCAGGAAGTTCAGGCCGGTCGTCGCATTTGCCAGGACGATAAGGCCATACATCACGAACCGGTACCGGTCCGGCTTTACCGAGGCGGTCGGTACTTCGTTCACGTTCTCGAGCATCGGGCAAATATATCCGACCGTTCCCGGCGGGCCGTCCTCGCGGTTGACGCCGACCGCAGGTGGGTCTAGCGTTGCCGTGCTCCGCTCGTCATAACGGCAGACCCGAGAGGAGACCGGAAGAGGGCCAAGTGTCAGGCAGCAGCTTCGGTCGACAAACGTTGATGTACGGCGGCATCACGATTGTTTTCGTCTCCGTGGTGACCGGCAATTACTTGCTACTCATGCTCATGGTCACCATCGCTCTTGGCGTCTTGACTTACATGTCGATGTCCGGACGAATCGGGACAGACCGGCCGAACGCCGCCCAACTGGTTCAACCCATCTCTGAACCGGCCAACCTCGAGGGGCGTGTCGATCGCATGACCGTGGATGATGAGGAGGTCGCCAGCACGTCTTGGAAACCCTGGGAGCAGACCGTCGTAGTTCCTGTGTACTCGATCACGATCTCCGGGCTCCGCTACCGGCTGGACCCGGTTCCGGTGCGCCGTGGAAACTACGACTGGGTGAACGAGGGCTCCTGGGTTACCGCCACCTTCGACCGCGGTACCCGAATCGTGTACGACCTGCGTGTCGGAACCGATCCCACCGCCTCCGCCTGACCGATCCGCGAATCTCACCGCACCGCGAGAGGCTACGGGCGAAGAGCCCCATTCGATTCCTGCTCACCCCTCCAGCAGCGGAAAGGTTTCAGTAGCCAGGGCCCATCTGATCTCTCTCGACACCGACTCATCCTTCTCGACGACAAGCGCCGCTTCCAGTACTGAGACGACCGCCGCGCCGCCGATCCGACCCAGAGCCCAGGCCGCGTGGCCCCGAACGATGTGATGCGAGTCTTCCGTGAGTGTTCGCGTCAGGACCGGGACCGCGCGAGCATCCCCGATGTTGCCCAGCGCGACACAGACATTCCGCTTCAATCCCCAAAGTTTCGCCCGCCTCACGGGGCTCCCACGGAACCCTTCGCGGAACGCCTTCTCGTCCATATCGAGGATCGACATCAGGTCGGGCCCGGCCCAATCGCCCATGTCACGGGAGAATGCTGAATACGCCGATCCGGGTTCGGCCTTCCGGTTCACCGGGCAAACGTCCTGGCAGATGTCACAGCCAAACACCCAATCACCAACGGCTTCGCGAAGTTCGACCGGGATCCCGTCACGGTTTTCGATCGTCAGGTAGGAGATGCACCGGCGGTTGTCGATGACTCCGGGCCCGATGATCGCCGAAGTCGGACACGAGTCCACGCAGAGGACACAGTCGCCGCACGTTTTCTTCAGCGGTGCATCCGGCTCCAGGTCGAGGTCGGTGATCACTTGCGCCAGGACCACCCACGACCCGATGGACGTGAGGATGTTCGAATTCTTCCCGAACCACCCAACTCCGGCCCGATCCGCGATAGCCCGGTCCTGCATCGGCCCGGTATCCGTGTACCACCTGGCCGCTACCGGCCTCCCGACGACATCCGGCAGACGATCGACGAACTCGGCGACCATCCGCGCAAAGACCTCGTGGTAATCCTCTCCCCAGGCGTAGCGGGCGATCCTCGCGCGGATCTCATCTCGCGGGGGCCCTTCGTCTGCGGGTGGCTCAGGTCCCCAGTAGCTCAGGGTCAGAGAGATCAGCGAACGGGCGCCGGGCAACAGGTTCGTCGGGTCCGAACCCCGCTCCACGCGTTCCTCGGTGTACCACGCCAGTCCGTCCATGAGTCCATCGCGGACCCGATCGATCGCAATCTCCGAACGTTCGAAGAAGGGCTCCGCCGTCGTGACCCCGACGAGATCGAATCCAACCTCGGTCGCAAGCGCCTTCACGACTGCCGTCAGCGGTTTCATCCGGGAACCAACCGCAGTCTGGCTATCCTGACCCATCTCATCCCCCCAATCCGTGTGAGTCTATGACACATCCCTCAGTTCAGATTCCGGTCGACCCTCGCTCGCGGATATTCCTGGTCAACGTCGGCGCGAACGCGTCTCATCCAGTCCGAAGTCCGATCTTCGATGACGGCACGTTCGAGCTGGTTCCCATTCCCGAAGAGCGCGATCGGTGGGCCCCGACGATCCCCGCCTACGCGCGGATCCCCTGCTGGAACGACTCTTCGGAGAGCCTTGGTCTCTACGTGTCCGACCGCCACCGGGGAACACTGGTCCACGACGACCCGGAGTTCCGCACCCTCACCTATGGGGACAATCCGAACCGCTCTCCGAGGGCCGGCGGACTCCGCGGCTGCGGACCGGGGGACTATCTCTTCTTCCTTGCGAGACTGACCCCGCACGACGGCTCCCGGTTCGACGGCGCCCCGGGGTTTTTCCTGGTCGGATTCTTCCGGGTCGACGACGTGCTTCGCGACGTTACCGTGTACCCGCACGGCGAGAGTTTCGCCACGTTCGGCGCGAACGCACACGTCCGTCGAGCGACCTACCATCGCGACGCCCTTGACGCCTTCTGGGTCTGGCACGGAGACCCTCACCGCTCCCTTCGACTCCCGCTCGCGGTTCCGGTCACTCGCGAGATCTGTGACCTCACCCTGCGCGATGCGAAGGGGAACCCATGGAAGTGGGGAACAAAGCGTTCGGAGCTCCAGTGGATCGGCTCGTACACCCGATCGGCCCGTCTCGTCATTGACGGCAGAGACGGCGATCGAGACGAGGGCGCGAGGGCCCGGTCATGGTGGAATCACGTCGCATCGATCGTCCCTGACGTCTTGATGGAGAACCAAGCTCACCGAACCTAGAGGAACGATCGGCGCCGTTCGGCTTCGAGCAGCCGCAGGCATTGGTTGGCCGGAGCCGGGTCACTCCTATACTGGCCAAGCGAGTCCCACTCTATGCTTCCCACCCATCTCTATGGCCACCGCAGGTAGCTTCGAGCCCTTCACCATCTCCGTCCCGGCGACCACGGCCAATCTCGGCCCGGGGTTCGATTGCCTTGGTCTCGCACTGGACCTCTGGAACCGCATCAAGGTCTCTCCGAGCAAGTCGCTGGAGATCACCATCGAAGGCGAAGGCGCGGGCCTCCTTCCGACCAATAGCCGGAATCTTGTGTACCGGTCTGCGGTGCGCGCCGCACGCGATGTTGGCACGACGCTCCCACCGCTCCGGCTCGAAATGAAGAACGCGATCCCGCTCACCCGAGGACTCGGCAGCAGCGCTGCCGCGACCATCACCGGCATCCTGATCGTTGACCGACTGGGCGGCGATGTGTTCGATCAGAGCAAACAGCTCTCGCTTGCAGTGGACCTTGAAGGTCATGCCGACAACGCTGCTCCGGCACTGTGGGGAGGAGCGTGCCTTGCGATCGAAGGTCCGGAATCGACGAATCTCGTGCGGGCGCTCCCTTTCCCCGACGGAATCACCTGCGTGCTCCTTGTCCCCGATGTCACCATGTCGACTAGGGAAGCCCGGTCGGTCCTCCCTCGGCGCGTGCCCAGAACGGACGCGGTCTTCAATATCGGCCGCGTTGCCCTTTTGGTCCACGCACTATCCAGTGGAAATTGGGATGACCTCGGGTTTGCGACGGAGGACCGCATCCACCAGCCTCAGCGAGCGACGCTGATGCCGATAACTCCGAACCTCATCGAAGCCGCCCGCGAAGCCGGTGCGTTTGGTGCGTTCCTCTCCGGAGCGGGCCCAACCGTTCTTGCGCTTTCTGCCCCGGACCGCGCGCGCGATGTTGCGAACGCTATGGGACGCGAAGCTCTCGAAAACGACCTGCCTGCCCGTTCCCTCGTCGTCGCCACTTCCAGGACGGGCGCGGCCGTCGTGGCAGGAATCGTCTGATGGCCCTCAGGGTCCAGAAGTACGGAGGCAGCTCGGTCGGGTCCGTCGAACGGATCACCGCAGTCGCGGACCGAGTCGCCGCGGCCCGAGAGCGGGGCGATGACATCGTGGTGGTTGTCTCCGCCATGGGGTCTACGACCGATGAGCTGATCAGCCTTTCAAGGCAGGTAACCTCGAACCCAGATCCGAGAGAACTCGACACCCTTCTCTCCACCGGAGAGCTTGTCAGCAGCACGCTCCTGGCCATGGCCCTCCGCGAACGGCACCACCCTGCGGTCAGCCTCAGCGGGCTTCAAGCCGGGATACGGACCGATTCCGATTTCACTCGGGCCCGTATCGCGGAGGTAGAACCACGCCGTGCTCTCGACGAGATATCTCGGGGGAA
>CAZIBZ010000252.1:0-4474 GCA_964537445.1 uncultured Dehalococcoidia bacterium
CGAGGGGCTGCACTTGCTCCATCCCGAACTCGACGGCGCCACCGTCGTGTCCATCGGCGGCCACGGCTTTTCGGTGACGGACGTCGGACGGAACGGCAATCCGAAGACCCGGGAGAACTCGCGCTGCTCACAGGGTACCGGCAACTTCCTCCGCCAACTCGTCGAGCGTCTCGACCTGGATTTGCCCGAAGCGGACGAACTCTGCGAAACCGCAGAGGCGGCGCCACTGTCTGGACGTTGTCCCGTGATCCTGAAGACGGACCTGACCCACTTGGCGAACAAGGGTGTGGAGAAGGGGCGGATCCTCGCGGGCTTGTACGACGCGGTCTGCGAAAATGTTCAGAGCCTGATCCGACCCAACGACGCGGCGCGGCACCTGATGCTCATCGGAGGGCTGGCGCGATCGGATCGCATCCGTCGCAATTTCAGGGACGTCGCCGAGGGACATGGACTGACGTTCCTGGATGGGGACGCCGAAGCGGATCGTTTCCTGGAAGCGTTCGGGACAGCGCGGGTCGCGGCGCAGCGAGGTTGCCAGGCGCCCAGTAGCGACGCGTTGCTCGCAACAGTCGAGAAGACCGCGTTCCGCGAACTCGAGTCCTTCCAGTCGTCCTTGTCGCGCGTCCACCGGATGAACGGCCAGACGATCGCGATCGATGGCGGGCAGCACGATGTGATCCTCGGTCTCGACATTGGCAGCACGGGATCGAAGGGGCTCGCGATCGACGTGGAAACGCGGAAGCTGCTTTGGGAACACTACACGAACACGCTTGGCGACCCGGTCGGGGCGGCGCAGCGGATCGTCGCAGCGTTCCTGGACGAATCGGAATCCCGGTTGCACGTGCGGGCCGTCGGTGCAACGGGGAGCGGTCGTGAGATCGTCGGCTCTCTTCTTGCGAGTTGTTTCGGCGTCGACCTCATCTTCGTCCTGAACGAGATCGCCGCGCACGCCGCGGGAGCGCTCTACTTCGACCGCGATGTAGACACGATCTTCGAGATCGGCGGTCAGGACGCGAAGTACGTGCGCCTCGACGCGGGCCGCATCTGTGACGCGGCGATGAACGAGGCCTGCAGCGCCGGTACCGGATCGTTCATAGAGGAACAGGGAAGCAAGTTCGACGGCATCGAGGACGTCGTCCAGATGGGGCGGATCGCGATGGAGACTGACAGCGCGGTCTCGCTCGGTCAGCACTGCTCGGTGTTCATGGCCGAGATCATCGACCAGGCGGTCGCGGCAGGGATCCCCAATCCGCGGATTGTCGCCGGGATCTACGACTCGGTGATCCAGAACTATCTCAATCGCGTCAAGGGATCGCGGTCGATTGGCAACCGCATCTTCTGCCAGGGGATGCCGTTCATGTCGGATGCGCTGGCGGCTGCGGTCGCCCGCAGGACCGGACGCGACGTCGTCGTGCCGCCGAACCCTGGGACGATCGGCGCGCTCGGGATCGCGCTGCTTGCGCGCGACGAGCTGCGCGAATCTCTCGACGGCACTCTCGATCTCGGACGGTTCCTCGAGGCCCGGGTTGACGCCAAGGAACAGTTCGTGTGCGGCTCGACCAAGGGCTGCGGCGG
Organism: uncultured Dehalococcoidia bacterium; assembly: GCA_964537445.1. Taxonomy (GTDB): domain Bacteria; phylum Chloroflexota; class Dehalococcoidia; order UBA6926; family UBA6926; genus JASLZO01. The sequence continues at coordinate 1,576 of CAZIBZ010000252.1, forward strand.
CGCGGGCAACGCCTGCCGCATCGATCGTCTGCGGGTCACGGTCGAGGGCAAACAGAAAAAATTCGTATGGGGCGGCAGCTGTTCGCTCTACGACCGGGGCAGTCGCAAGCGGAAGCTCCCCGACCTGTCTCCCAACCCTTTCAAGGAGCGGGAGACACTGATCGATTCGGTCATCGCGGAAATACCGAAGAAGGTCGGACGGCCGCGCATCGCGTTGACCGACGAGTTTTCGCTCAAGGGGCTCTTCCCGTTTTTCGCGACTTTCCTGAGCGAGCTCGGACTTGACCTCGAAATCCTCCGCGGCGGCGCGCGAGCCGACCTGAAGAACGGCATCCAGTTGGCCAACGTCCCCTTCTGCGCTCCCGTCCAGCTTTACCACGGCGTCGCAGCGAAGATGCTCGCGACAGATCCGGATTGGCTATTCGTGCCGCTGATCAAGGAACTCCCGAGGGCGGACGGGGAGCAGAATTCACAGACGTGTCCGTTGGTGCAGGGGATTCCGAGCATCATCGATCAGGCGCTGCTGCGGGAGCACCGCACCACGAAACTCCTGGATCCCCGGATCGAGATGTGTGCCGACAACTTCGAGTCGGCGACGTTCCGCCGACTCTGCCGGGATCTCGCGGACCGACTGGGCGCCAGGAAGGCATTCGAGCGGGCGTTCCAGCTTGCGGTGGAAAAGCAGCAGGCGTTCGCGACGGACTGCCGCGGGATCGGCGAACGCGCCATTGCGTTTGCGCGCGAGCACGATCTTCCAGCCGTGGTCGTGCTCGGACGCGCCTACACGATCTACAACGACGTGTTGAACTCGAATGTCCCGAACCTGCTCCGTGATCTCGGTGCTCTCGCCGTGCCAGTCGATTGCTATTCGACCGAAGGTGCGGCGCCGAGTTTCGAGACCATGTACTGGCACTACGGGCAGATGAATCTGCGCGCGGCCCACGCGATCCGACGAGCGGACGGTGTCTACAGCATCTACTGCTCGAACTACGCGTGCGGGCCCGACAGTTTCAACCTGCATTTCTACGCCTACGCCATGGAGAACAAGCCGTTCGCTCTCATCGAGACGGACGGTCACTCCGGCGATGCCGGAACGCGCACGCGGATCGAGGCATTTCTCTACTGTGTCGAAGGTGACCGTCGCGTGCCGGCCGAAGATCGCGCCGCCCTCCCGAGGCGGGATTTCCGCCGGGTCGAGGAGGGCAGCCTGGACTTCGGCCAGGTGCTCAAGCGGGGCGACCTCATGTTGATCCCGCCCATGGGACAATCCGCGAGTGCCGTGGGCGCGGTCTTCCGCAGCGCGGGGTTCCGAACGGAGATGCTCGCGGCATCGGATCGGAACTCGCTGGCGCTCGGTCGCAGGTACACGTCCGGCAAGGAATGCCTGCCGATGGTTCTTACAGCCGGCGCCCTGCTTCGACGCGTCGAAGAGGAGCCGGACGATTCCAGGCAGTTCGCGTTCTTCATGCCAACCAACTGCGGTCCCTGTCGGTTCGGCACCTACAACCTCCTGCACAAGATTATCCTCGAGCGGACAGAACTGAAGGACAGGGTCCGCGTCGTCTCGCCCCCCTACGACAACTACTTCGAGGGACTCGCGGAGGACCTGTCGATGCGGATCTGGATCGGGACCGTGGCGATGGATCTCCTGTACGGCGCGCTTCTCGACGTGCGTCCGGTGGAGAAGGAGGCCGGCGCGGCGTCGAAGCTCTTCACGCGCTACCGCGCCGAGATGCTGGATCTGTTGGAACGCACGAAGGGGGGCAGTCTGATCGCCGCGTTCGGTGAGGCTCGGCGGGGCATGTTCGGTGTGCGCGACCTGGTCCGCAGGGCGGCCCGGGACTTTGCTGCCATAAAGGACTTCGGGCGCCAACTGCCCACGGTGGCGGTCGTCGGCGAGATCTACGTTCGGCTCGATCCGTTCGCCAACGACTTCGTGATTGACCAGTTGGAGTCCCACGGGTTGCGCGCCAGGGTCGCCGATACCAGCGAGTGGATCGAGTTCTCAAGTTGGGGGCGGGATCGTCGGATCTTCGAGGGACGGGACCCCAAGGGACGCAACGCGCTGGATGCCTGGCTCAGCGGTGCGGTGCAACAGCAAATCGGCGACCGCCTCTACGCCGACATGAGCGGGCCGCTTCAGTGGCCCGCGCGCACAAAGGTCGTGGATTCGATCGCGACCGCCAGGCCTTACGTCAACGATCGCCTGGAGTCGGAGACACTCTTGACCGTCGGCGGTCCGTTGCACGAATTCCTTGAGGGTGACATCGACGGGGTGGTCAGCGTCGGTCCGCTGGAATGTATGCCGAACAAGATCGCCGAATCCCATCTGTTGCGGGTGGAGTCGGACTTCGGCCTTCCCTCGGCGACGCTGTCGCTCAACGGTGACCCGATCGATCGGCGGGTGCTCGAGGCGTTCGTGTACGACGTGAAGGAACGCGCGAATCGTCGGGCGTCGGATCGGGATGCTCCGCACGCGTTGATTCCCCGATCGTCCCTGGGGCCATTGGCCTGGAGGGTGTCGGGACGGGCTGCGGCGAACGTACTGGGGATGCTCCCGCTGCGAGGGGCGAGTCCTTGCGGGGGCTGTGGATCGCGACCGAATTGTTGTGAATCGTTAGAGCATGATGAACCGAACGTAGCTGATTAGAAGGGAGCGCCCCCTTCTTTGACCCGCTACCAATGGTCACTCATTCTGACCGACGCGTTCCTGGTTGAGCAGGGGATTCTGACGGGACGTTCCATCGTCAGGATTCCAAACGGCGTCGCGCGTTTGCATTCGGATGATTATGACGCGTTTGATTGACGTACCATGCAAGTAAAAAAGCGGAGTGTCCCGGGACATTCTGCTTTTGAGGAAATCCAGAATGTCTCCTTTCTCTTTCCGCCAGAAGAAAGG
>CAZIBZ010000253.1:0-4358 GCA_964537445.1 uncultured Dehalococcoidia bacterium
AGGGCGAGACGAGCTACATCCAGTCGACGCTGGACAAGGAACCCGCGGGGCGGACTCCCGACGAAGCGCTCGTTGATTTCTACCGGCGCCTCAGGCCCGGCGAACCCTCCGTCCTCGACAACGCGAAGACGCTCCTCTACAACCTGTTTTTCAATCCCAGGCGATACGACCTGGCGCGTGTTGGCCGGTACAAGCTCAACCGGAGCCTGCAGATCGATACGTCGCAAGAAGCCCGGATCCTGTTGCCGGAGGACATCGTTTCCCTGGTGCGGCAGATGATCAAGGTCCAGCGGGGGATCTCTCCGCCAATCGACATCGACCATCTGGGCAACCGCCGGGTCCGCGCGGTTGGCGAGTTGATCCAGAACCAGTTCCGGGTTGGCCTGCTTCGCATGGAGCGGGTAGCACGGGAACGAATGACGCTGGTGCAGCCCGAAGGGGCGACGGCCGGCAACCTGGTGAACGTTCGCCCGATCGTGGCTTCCATGCGGGAATTCTTCGGTGGTTCGCAACTCTCTCAGTTCATGGACCAGACCAACCCTCTTGCCGAGTTGACTCACAAGCGACGTCTGTCGGCGCTTGGCCCCGGCGGGCTGTCCCGCGAACGAGCTGGGTTCGACGTTCGCGACGTGCACAACTCCCACTACGGTCGGATCTGCCCGATCGAAACCCCGGAGGGCCCGAACATCGGACTCCTCGGATCCCTGGCGACCTACGCGAAGATCAACCGCTTCGGATTCATCGAGACACCGTATCGTCGGGTCGTACGGACGTTGCCGAGCAAGAGCGTTGATGACCTCGTTGGCCATACGCTCCTTGACTCCGTTACGGATTCCAAGGGCAAGGCAGTCGTCGAAGCGGGGACCGTGCTTTCAGAGGAGAACGTCAAACAGATCGGCAGGTTGAAAGACCGAACTGTCAACGTCATCCCGTTCCTGTCGGCTGAGACCGCCTATCTGTCCGCTGACGAAGAAGAGCGGTACGACATCGCGCAAGCGAGTACTCAACTCAATGACCTGAACGAGATCACCTCCGAGACGATCGAGGTCAGACGCCGTGGTGAGCCCCACATGGCTCGAGCGGTGGACGTCGATTACATGGACGTATCGCCGAAGCAGATATTCAGTGTGTCGACTTCGCTGATCCCGTTCCTTGAGCATGACGATGCGAACCGTGCGCTGATGGGATCCAACATGCAGCGGCAAGCGGTGCCACTCATACGGCCAGACGTGCCGATCGTTGGTACTGGGATGGAGGCGCGGGTCGCGGCAGACAGTGGTCAGATCGTGCTGGCTCGCGTGGACGGCGAAGTCGTGTCGGCAAGCGCGCATCAGATCGTCATCCGAGAAGAAAACGGGGATGAAAGGGTCCATCAACTACGGAAATTCGAGCGTTCCAACCAAGGCACGATCATCAACCACCGCCCCTTCGTCCATCCTGGCGACGTTGTCGCGACAGGTGACCCGATCGCCGACTCTGCATCCACGGTCGGAGGTGAGCTCGCGCTTGGGCAGAACATGCTGTGCGCATTCATGTCCTGGGAGGGCTACAACTTCGAGGACGCAATCATCCTGTCTGAGGATGTGGTGCGGGACGACAAGTTCACATCTGTCCACATCGAGAAATACGAGATCGAGGCCCGAGATACGAAGCTCGGCCGCGAGGAGATAACCAGGGATATCCCGAATGTGGGCGAGGACGCCCTGCGCGACCTGGACGAACACGGAATCATCCGGATCGGTGCCGAGGTCGCAGCTGGCGACATCCTCGTTGGGAAGATCACGCCGAAAGGCGAGACGGAACTGTCTCCCGAAGAGAAACTGCTCCGGGCCATCTTTAGCGAGAAGGCACGTGAGGTGAAGGATTCTTCGCTTCGCGTGCCTCATGGCGAACGTGGAAAGGTTATCGAAGTCCGCGTATTGACCCGTGATCAGAAAGACGAGCTTTCAGCCGGTGTGAACGAATTGGTTCGAGTCTGGGTGGCCCAGACCCGCAAGATCTCGATCGGCGACAAGATGGCGGGCCGCCACGGGAACAAGGGCGTGATTTCTCGAGTGCTGCCTCCGGAGGACATGCCGTTCCTGCCGGATGGCACCCCCGTCGAGATCATCCTGAACCCGATCGGGGTTCCGAGCCGCATGAACCTGGGTCAGATTCTCGAGACCCACATCGGTGCAGCCGCGCAGGACCTTGGATTCAAGGTCGTCACACCGGTCTTCGATGGTGCAGGCCCGGAGTCGATCGAAGACGCGTTGGGCAGGGCTTGGATCGCTCACCAGTCGAACGCAGTGTTCGCGCCCGCTGAAGGACAGGCCCTCGAGTTCCACCAGGACGTAGCCGAGGCCTGGCTGAAGTCCAAAAAGATCGACCCGGCCCCGGTGTTCGATGACAGCGCCGTCGGTATCGCAAAGGAAGTTTGCCTCCGCCTCTGGCTCGAGGAGCAAGGCGTTTCAACCAAACGCATGGACGGACCGAAGGTGATCGCGAAGACTGAGGATCACTACCGAACGACAGGGGCGCACCCGCCGATCTTCGGAAAGGTCATCCTCCGGGACGGGCGGACAGGTGAGTCGTTCGCGCAGCCGGTCACCGTTGGCCACATCTACATGCTGAAGTTGATCCACCTGGTCGAAGACAAGATCCATGCCCGTTCGACCGGCCCGTACTCGCTGATTACTCAACAACCACTGGGCGGTAAGGCACAGTTCGGCGGGCAACGGTTCGGTGAAATGGAGGTGTGGGCGTTGGAGGCTTACAGCGCCGCGTACAACCTCCAAGAGATGTTGACCATCAAGTCGGACGACGTACAGGGTCGACAGCAAACCTACGAATCGATCGTGAAGGGCGAGGATGTCGTTGAACCGGGCATCCCGGAGTCGTTCCACGTCCTCCAAAAGGAACTGCAGAGCCTCGGCCTAGCCGTTGAACTTCTGCAGTCAGACGAAGTCCCGGCGTTGGAGTTGTCGCTCCATGGGGCATTGCGAGTTGAAGACCAGGGCGAAGGCGAAGAGGAGGAGCTTTAGATGGCGGAGAACGCGTTCAGCGCCATCCGGATTTCGTTGGCATCACCGGACCAGATCCACGCATGGTCCTACGGCGAGGTTACCAAGCCGGAGACGATTAACTACCGGAACCAGAAGCCTGAGAAGGACGGTTTGTTCGACGAGCGGATCTTCGGACCGACGAAGGACTTCGAGTGCTACTGCGGGAAGTACAAGAGGATCCGGTATCGCGGGGTGATCTGTGACCGTTGTGGCGTAGAAGTAACGCGCGCGAAGGTCCGTCGTGAACGCATGGGACATATCAACCTTGCCGCACCCGTAGCCCACATCTGGTTCGCCAAAGGGACCCCGAGCTGGCTCGGACTTCTGCTCGACATGTCACCCCGAAATTTGGAGCGCGTTCTCTACTACGCGCAGTACGTCGTCACCGGCGTCAATGAAGATGTCAAAAAGGACTTACTGGAGTCGTTCGAAAAGGAAAAGGGGGATGCTGCGACCGCCATCGAAACGGTGATGGAGCAAGCGATCGCTGCTATTCGTGCCGAGATGGACGAGAAGCTGGCCGAGATCGGGAAGCGACGTGAAACGACGCGAGATTCGGTCGAAGCCAAGGTTCAAGAGCGACACGACGCTCTGCGGCAAGAGGCGGAGACACTTCGGACGTCTCTCCAGGAGTCGATGGGCTCCACACCGAGAGGTGCGAAGAAGCTGGCTGATCGCACCATCGTCGCACGGGGCAAGGCGATCGAGGAGTCTCACATCGAGGCTCTCGACTCGACGCTCGAAGAATTGATCGAACTCGCCTCCGTTGAAATCGCAGGAGATTCCGGCCGCGAGGCGGGGAAGATCGAGGGCGATGAAGAGCAGATCACTTCTGCAGCCGCCGAGGAGGTAGCCCGGATCCAGAAGGGCGGCAAGGAGAGGGGCGACGAGATCCGAAAGGAGTGGGACGAACGGCGGGGAGACGTCGAGGAGATCGCCAAGCTCCAACCGCTCACGGAGAATCGTTATCGCGAATTGCGGGACGCGTTCCCGGTTGACCTGTTCACGGCTGGCATGGGCGCGGAGGCCCTCCTGCAGATCCTCGCTGATATGGACCTCGAGACGCTGCGCGAAGCGCTCTACCTGGAAGCCGTGGCTTCGACTTCCGGCCAGCGGGCGAAGAAGGCAGCGAAGAGACTCCGTGTCGTCGAGGGATTCAGGAAGAGCAGCAACCGTGCTGACTGGATGATCCTGACGGTGCTCCCAGTCCTGCCTCCGGACCTGCGCCCGATGGTTCAGCTAGACGGCGGTCGATTCGCGACAAGCGACCTGAACGACCTGTATCGGCGGGTGATCAACCGAAACAACCGGTTG
>CAZIBZ010000254.1:0-2592 GCA_964537445.1 uncultured Dehalococcoidia bacterium
TGGTGATGCCGGGCTGTTTCATATCGACGAACATGTACGAGACGCCGCGGTGCTTCGGCTGGTCCGGGTCGGTCCGGACGAGGTAGTGGCCCCAATCGGCCCAGCGGCCCTCGCTGTTCCAGATCTTCTGCCCGTTGAGGACGAAGTCGTCACCGTCCTCGACGGCGCGCGTCTGGACGTTGGCGAGGTCGGACCCCGCGTTGGGTTCGCTGAAACCCTGTGACCAGTGGAAGATGTCCCCGTTTGCGATCTCGGGGAGGAATTTCTCCTTCTGCCACTGCTGGCCGTGCATCATGATCATCGGCGCGACCATGCCCCCACCAAGGATCTCCGGCGCACCGGCGTAGGCCATGGCCTCCCGGTAGGCGAGCTGGGTACCGAGCGGTGCCGCCTGGCCTCCGTATTCGCGGGGCCAGTGCATCGTCCACCACCCCTGCTTGACAAGCTTCCTGATGAAGTCGTGGACGCGATCCTGCTCATCGGCATCGTCGACGTCGTAGGAGGCGACGATGAGGGAGTTGGCGTCCTTCCCGTTGTTGGGCCAGTTGTTGTGGACGAAGTCGATCGCCTCGTTCCGTAGGTCGCGTTCCTCGGCCGTGTACTGGAAGTCCATCTTCATCCCTCCCGAGTGGTCGCTCTTGGACGCAGGCTACGCGCCCGCATGGGCATTGTCGATGCGCCACATTGCGCCCTTTGGCTGGGGCACGTTCGGGCTGTCGGCTCAGTCCGAGGGCGGGACCCAGTCGAACAGGAGCCGTGGCACATGATTCGCGGTCGCTTCCGCCAACGGTTGGACGGTTCTGTACACGCCGGTCTGGCCGGGCGTTAGCGACCGCGGGTCCAGGGAGATGGTGAAACCTTCGGTGGTTCCGCTCGAGTCGTCGCTGGGCTCGTACACGACGCGGACGTTCTCGATCGACCACGTTTCGTTGTTGTTCGTAACGATCCCGCTGAACTGCGCCTCGGTCTCGGGAAGGGGGACGGCGTCGTCATAGAGCCATTCGATGTCCGAGACCGGCGGGTTCGGCTCTCCGCCAGAGAGGAATATTGCGGACAGCCCGACCCCACCCACGACCGCCACCAAGGCGATCGCAGCAGGTGATCCCATCGGCTTCGACGAAGAAGTTCTTGACCACGTCCCCACCCAGGGTGCAGGTGAGCGTGGACTGGCCCCACGTTCCAATCAGGGCACAGTTTCCGTGGGAATCCGTTGCGTCCAAGATCGCGCTTGACCCGTGGTCTGCAACGTGGGCGCTGGCGCTCCCTGAGGCACCCAGGACCATTGCCATCACCGCAAGGACGGCGGCGATCAGGAATGCACGGATGAACTTGGATGCAGAAGCGATCGCGTGCTGATATAAAGGTCTACCCCTTACACGTCATGAACCTGCGAACTGATGCGTATGCATCAGAGTGAATGGTGATGGTGAATCATGCCATGCCGTTGTCAACGACACGATGGGGGTATCGGTATCTTCTAGAACTCGTTTCTAGAGGACAGTTCCATTTCGATGGATGAGAGTGCGCAACGAGGTCGCGGAACCGTGCCGCCGCGGTGGCCCGCGGCTCCGACCCAAAGGAAATGTTCAGGCGAATTTCAGTTCGCCCTCCCTGATGCAGATGGACTAACTGCGTATGGTGCGAGTGCGTTCCGTTTGCTACGGGTGGAATGATTGAACTGTCCACGCCCGGTAAAGGAAGGCGCAGCGCGGTGAACGAGCCGTTGGTCGCAGAGATGCGGCCGTTATGAAGGTGATAGAGCCGATGGACGGAATGCGAACTGCCGATGGCTCATTTGAGGTCGGCCCGGGTCAGCGCATCCGGGAATGGTCGGCGGAAGCCGCAGAGGCCCTGGGCTACGAGGCCGAGGAAGTCGTAGGGAAGTCCTGCTTCGACGTGATCTGCGGGCTCGACGACGCCAGTGAAAATATCTGCCAGCAGAACTGCACCGTCACCAGGAATGCACGCGATGGGCAGCCCACGTCGAATTTCGACCTGCAGTCCCGGCGGAGCGATGGGAAACCCGTCTGGCTCAACGTCAGCACCCTGTTAAGCGAAGAAGAGGCCGGCGGTCCGCCGAGCGTCATTCACCTGTTCCGGGACATCACCGAACGCCGAGGGTTCGAGGGGAAAGCGCGCCGCGCGATCGCCGCGCTTGCCGATGACGAGGGGACGCTTCAGAAGCAGGCAGACGGCAATCTTCCTCTGGGCGAGCAAGGAGCATCGCCGCTTTCACCGCGCGAGATCGAAGTGCTGCGCGTCCTGGCCCAGGGTCTTCCGACCCAGGAGATCGCCGACAACCTGGGAATCTCACGCGTCACCACTCGGAATCACATCGCCCACATCCTGACGAAACTTGGGGTCCAGAGCCGCCTTCAGGCGATATTGCGGGCTACGGAACTGAAGCTCATCTAGGCAGCGCGGCTCGCCTGTCCGTTGGTTTGAACCACCGGCCGATGGACGATGGCCCTTGGCGTCAGGTGGTCTCTTAGAGTGCGTCCTCGAGTGCGTCAGCGAATTCCCTGGGGGACGCGTAGCGGTCGGACATGTTCGTCTGTAAGGCTTTGATCGCGATCTCATCGACGCGGCGCG
>CAZIBZ010000255.1:0-3781 GCA_964537445.1 uncultured Dehalococcoidia bacterium
GTGCCGCCGACCGAGCCGGCGCCCGTCTGGATGTACTCCATCTTTTTGTACTCTGCCCGACGTTCCGCCATCAACTCCATGATTGGCCCGACCACGTCGTTCGGCGCAAGGAGCGCCGCGCGGATCCACGGCTCGCTGATCTTCTCAATAAGAGTGGGATTCGGGAGATCTGCCGGGTTCTCAACCAACGTAACCACCCCGTCGGTCCTCTGGACTTCGTACGCGACGCTGGGGGCGGTGATGAGCACATCGATCGCGTACTCCCGTTCCAGGCGCTCGCGAACGATTTCCATATCCAGCAGGCCCAAGAATCCGCACCGGAAGCCGAATCCAAGGGCCACCGAATTTTCCAGCTCAAAGGTCAAGGCAGCGTCGTTCAGTTGGAGCTTCTCCAGGGCATCTCTAAGTGCTGAATACTCTGTGCCGTCCGAAGGGTAGAACCCGGCAAATATGACCGGCTTCAACGGACGGTACCCGGGAAGAGCATCCTTTGCGGGGTTCGAATCTAGCGTGATCGTGTCCCCTACTCGACATTCGCGTACGTCCTTCAGACCTGTGGCGATGTAACCGACCTCGCCACTCCCAAGGCCGCCCTCGAGTGGAGTGAGCCAGGGGCTGAATGCTCCGAGTTCGAGCGGTTCGATCTCGCGATCGTTCGACATGAGTCGAAGCTTCGTGCGGGGCGGCACGGAACCGTCGAAGACCCGGACATAAGCGATGACTCCCTTGTACGTGTCGTACTTCGAGTCGAACACAAGCGCTCGCATCGCCGCGGTGGGATCTCCGGTTGGCGGCGGAACCGATTCAACGATTGCATCCAGAACCTCGGCCACCCCCCTGCCCTCTTTGGCGGATGCGTAGATGACATCCTCAGGCGGTATCGCGAGTACCTCGCCCAACTCCTCGGTGACTTGATCCGCTCGAGCGGAAGGCAGGTCAATCTTGTTCACCACGGGGACGAAGTCGATCCCAAGGCCCGCCGCGACCAGGGTGTGGGCGAGCGTCTGGGCCTGAATCCCCTGGGACGCGTCGACGACGAGGACCGCTCCTTCGCACGCCGCCAGGCTCCGGGACACCTCGTAGCTGAAGTCGACGTGACCGGGCGTGTCGATCAAGTTGAGTTGATAGGTGTTCCCATCCGTCGCCTTGTGGAGCATGCGGACCGCCTGGGCCTTGATCGTGATACCCCGCTCGCGCTCCAGTTCCATCTGATCCAGGAGTTGTTCCTGCATCTCGCGGCGGTCAACCGTTTCGGTTTTCTCGAGCAGTCTGTCCGCCAGGGTCGACTTCCCGTGATCAATGTGCGCGATGATCGAGAAGTTGCGGATGAACTGCGGTTCCATGGCGCCGCCAGTATAAACGCGCCTACCTGAGCCCTATTGAAGAAGGCATGCTTTTACCGGGTCATCAGGGGAGCTTGCGGACTCCTTCGCTGCCAATTTCTCGGGCCAGATCGCGCATATTCCTCTCAAGGACCGGATGGGTCAGCAGTGGTTCGATCTCGGTGAGGGGGACAAGCACGAACGCACGCTCGTGCATTCGAGGATGCGGAATCGTCAGGTCCGGCGTCCGTGTGACGACGGCGCCGGACGGCGGTGTGCCCACTCCGAACAGTAGGATGTCGATGTCCAGCACTCGAGGGCCGTTGACCACGGTCGGGACGCGCCCAGCGTCGCGCTCGACGCCCTTGATAAACGTCAGTAGCCGATCCGGCGACAGGTCTGTGCTGCCCGAGGCCGCGGCATTCACGAACGCGGGTTGGTCCTCAAACCCGACCGGGTCAGTCTCGTAGAAAGACGAAACGCGGTCGAAAGTCACTTCTTCCTTCAACCAAGTGAGGGCCAATTCGAGGTTCCGTTGCTTGTCACCAAGGTTCGATCCGAGTCCTAGGCAGACCCACGACCGGCGGCGCGAGGGCGAATCCATTCCGGTTTCGTCGGGCCGTTCGAATCTAGTCAGCTTGAGTCCTCACCGAGAGAACCTCGCACGACCGCGTCGGACATGCGGACGACCTTCGCCATCTGCTCGACGTCATGGACGCGAACGATGTCCGCTCCATTCTGAATGCCGATCGCGACGGTTGCCGCTGTCCCTTCGAGCCGCCGATCCGGCGGCTCGTCGAGGATGCGACCGATCGTTGATTTGCGCGAAGAGCCAAGCAGGATCGGCCGACCCAACTCGCGCAACTCGGACAATCGCCTGATCACTTCGAGGTTGCCAGCAACGGTCTTGCCGAACCCGAAGCCGGGGTCGACGATGGTCCTCTCTTCACCCACGCCGCCACTCCGAGCCCGGGAGATACTCGTGCGGAGGCTGGCCACGATATCCGGGATGAGATCACCGTATGACATGCCTTCCTGGTTGTGCATCAAGACCAGCGGCACTCCAGCCTTCGCCGCGACACCGGCCAGCAAGGGGTCCCGTTTCAGGCCCCAAATGTCATTGATCATCGCCGCCCCGGCGTTCAGCGCCCCCTGGGCGACCGATGGTTTATACGTGTCGATGCTGATTGGAACATCGGTCGCGGCGGTCAACTCTTTGATGACGCCGACGACTCGCCCGAGTTCTTCCCGGGGGTCTAACTCTTCGTACTGTACCCCTGATCCCGTACCGCGCACAGAGGCTTCAACTGTCGCGGAGTAGACCGGGCGGGTCGACTGCCCTCCAACGTCCAGGATGTCGACGCCCTGATCAACGAACGCCAATCCCTGCTTGACCGCGGCGTCCGTGTCAGCGATTCCATCGCCCGAAAAGGATTCCGGCGACACGTTGATGATCCCCATGACAAACGTCCGCGTACCCCACTCGAACGTCCGGCCGCCAATCTCCATCGGCCTGGGCGCTGGCCCCGTCGTCAAGATCCGGCCTCCCTACGACCGCCGGGAATCTGGACCCGGCGATTCCACCAACACGCAGCATCCCATTTTGGTTGTCAATCTGAATAGGGCTCTGCTACCATCCGTTCGTCCTGCCCCGCACTTGATTTCCCACTCTCCGGGAGTTCCTAAACCTCGATGACCATGGAGGAAAAGCTCGCCGAGCTTGCGCGCATGCGCGAGGCGTCGCGAGCAGGCGGCGGAGACGCGGCGATCGAGCGTCAGCATTCGCGCGGCAAACTGACCGCCCGGGAGCGTATCAACCTCCTTCTGGATCCCGACTCGTTCATGGAGTTGGGCGGGTTCGTTACACACGACACGTCGGATTTCGGCCTGGCCGACCGGCGGATCCTAGGCGATTCGGTCGTCACTGGATATGGAAAGGCCGACGGTCGGACCGTCGTGGTGTACTCGTTCGACTTCACCGTCCTCGGTGGAACCCTCTCCATGGCGGCTGCCCAGAAGATCGTCAAGATCCAGGACTTCGCGATGAAGTACGGACACCCGGTGATCGGCATCATCGACTCCGGCGGCGCCCGGATTCAGGAAGGTGTTAACAGCCTCGCGGGTTACGGAGAGGTGTTCCTGAGGAATGTCCTGGCTTCGGGCGTGGTTCCGCAGATCTCCCTCATCATGGGGCCCTCGGCTGGCGGAGCTGTGTACAGCCCAGCGCTGACCGACTTCATCATCATGGAGAACGGCATCGGTCAGATGTATATCACTGGGCCGGACGTCATCCGAGCTGTCACCGGCGAGGATGTCACCCACGAGCAGCTAGGCGGGGCAATGGCACACACCGCGACGAGCGGCGTCGCCCACTTCTCGGCGAACGGGGAGGAGGGCACCCTCGATCTTGTGCGCTCTCTGCTGGGTTTCTTGCCCTCCAACAACATGGAAGACGCACC
>CAZIBZ010000256.1:0-2880 GCA_964537445.1 uncultured Dehalococcoidia bacterium
ACTCGGTTTACTTCGGTTCACGACACCTCCCAGGTCATCAATCCGATCGGGTTCCACGGTCAGATCGAAGGCGGAATCATGAATTCGCTCGGGTTCGCCCTGATGGAGGAACTCGCGGTGGACGAGGGCGGCCGGATCACCAACCCTTCCTTCGCCGACTTCAAGATTCCGACCGAACCCGACGTGCCTCCGCTGACGACCTCATTGGTCGCAACCGCAGCTGGCCGCGGCGAGTACAAAGTCAAAGGGATCGGTGAGCATTCGAACCTGACGACGGCTCCGGCAATCGCGAACGCCATCGCGGCAGCAACCGGGGTGAGGTTGTACGGTCTTCCTCTGACCTCCGAGAAGCTCTGGAACGCATCGAAGGAGTGAAGAGCGCGCAGAGGAACTTTCGAATCCGCACATCCGATCGGAATGTGAACAGATGTGCGACAATGGCCGCCGTTCACAATCTGTTCCGAGGTGAGAGCGCCCGCGAGGGTGGACCATGACCGAACAGCGAGTGGTCGCGGGCAACGCTCAAACCACTGACGCTCCGATCGAGCCTGGTCTCAGGCCGCGGGATTTCGATCATTACGTCGGCCAAAGTCGGATCGTGGACAACCTCCGCATCGCGATCACTGCAGCCTCTCGGCGAGGAGAGCCGCTGGACCACGTCTTGTTCCACGGCCCGCCGGGCCTCGGGAAGACGACACTCGCGTTCATCATCGCGGCCGAGACCGGCGTCAGCGTCAAGGTGACCGCAGGCCCTTCGATCGCCCGTGCCGGCGACCTCGCGGCGATGCTGACGAATCTCCAGCCAAACGATCTGCTCTTCGTCGACGAGTTCCACCGGCTCCCCCGGATCGTGGAAGAGGTTCTCTATCCGGTGATGGAGGACCGCGCCCTGGACATCGTGATCGGCAAGGGTCCGGGGGCGCACAGCGTGCGCCTCAACCTGCCTCCGTTCACGCTGATCGGAGCGACGACCAGATACGCGTTGTTGAGCGCCCCCCTCAGGGACCGTTTCGGAGCCAGCTACCGACTCGACTTCTACGAGACCGGAGAGATCGCAACGATCCTCCATCGGTCGTCAGAAGTCCTCGAGATCGAAGCCACTGTGGAGGGGATCCACGAACTCGCCAAGAGATCGCGTGGGACCCCGCGAGTCGCAAACCGGCTCCTGCGCCGCGTCCGTGACTACGCGCAGGTGGAAGCGGGCGGAGTGATATCGGAAGAGGTCGCGCTGGCAGCGCTCGAACGTATCGGTGTGGACGAGTTGGGCCTCGACGAGGTCGACCACAAGGTCTTGACGAGCCTGACGGACACCTTCGAAGGGCGACCCGTCGGCCTGGAGACCCTCGCTTCGTCGATATCCGAGGAACCGGACACTGTTATGGATGTCTACGAGCCTTTCCTTCTGCAGTTGGGGTTCCTCGAGCGAACCCCCCGGGGTAGGAGAGCTACCCGCCGGGCGTTTGCACATCTCGGCATCCCGTACCCGGACGAAGCTGACGGCGACGGCGGATCTGACTCCTCACAGGCAAAGCTGCTCTAGACCACGTCACATGTTTCACGAGCATCGGATCTACGAAGCCCAACCAGCCAATCTGCCCACGTTGGTGCGGCGGTTCGCCGAGGTAAACGTCCGCCTATTTGAACGTCACGGGTTCAACGCGGTCGCCTATTGGACGGAGGAGGTCGGAACTCCCCACCGCCTCGTTTACCTGTTGGCCTGGAACTCCTGGGAGGACCGAGAGCGTGCCTGGGTGTCGTTCTATGCCGACCCGGAGTGGGGGAAGTCGCTTGACGATTACGGGCCGACGGTCGACCGGATCACGAGCTCGATCCTGAAACCCATGGACTTCTCGCCCCTGCAGTAGATCGACGGCGAAGGGTCGTCGTCAGGCAACGACCTTTCGTTTCCTGGTCGAGAGGTAGTCGACGAGGATGTACTCCCCTAGTTGGTCCGAGGTCGTGTAGAAAACCCGGCCCTTGTTGATGCGTGTCATGTCGTCGATGAATTCCATCAGATAGGCGTTGCGCTCGAGCATGAACGTGTTGATCGTGACCCCCGCCTGAGTCACCCGGCGGACCTCTTTCAGCGTTTCACGGATCGTCCGCGGGCTCGGGGGATACTGGAGAAATAGCTGCCCGTTCTCCATGTGCGCCGTCGGTTCCCCATCGGAGATCATGATGATCTGCTTCGTGCCGCCCTTGTGGCGCATCAACAGCTTTCGGGCAACGGCTAGGCCGTGTTGGATGTTCGTGTATGGTTCGAACTCGTCCCAACTCAGATAGGCAAGTTTCTCCGCTTTCATCTCGCGGGCGTACGTCGAGAACCCGACGATATACAGTCGGTCCCTCTGGAACTGCGTCCGGATGAGGTTATCCAAAGCGAGGGCGACCTTCTTGGCGGCGAGAAAATTCCCACGCATCGCCATCGAGAGACTCAGGTCAACCATCAATACGGTGGAAGACTGCGCCATCTCCTCCATCCGGTAGACCTCGAAATCGTCCGGCTCGAGGTGCACTGGAGTTCCCTCGGAACCTCGGACGATCGCGTTGTGGACCGTGCGTTGGAGATGGATCGCGAACTGGTCACCGAACGCATACGGCTTCGTACCGTTCGCCGGCTCCCCGCCAAGGCCCGATTCACGCGTACCGTGCTGACCGCCGTAATGCTTCTTGATGTAGGTGAAGATCTCGCCGAGTGCTCGCTCACCGATGCGCCGGATACCTCGGGGTGTGAGTTCGAACTTCCCATCGTCATTGAATCGGATCTGGCCAGCTTCCTGGAGTCTTTCGGCGAGGACACGCAGTTCGTCGAGTGACCGAAGTGACTCTTCGCCGAGTAGGTCTCTGACCGCCTCCGGGTCGACATCCTCTATCGCCCCC
>CAZIBZ010000257.1:0-5255 GCA_964537445.1 uncultured Dehalococcoidia bacterium
CATGGACGAGGCTGTCGATCAGGGAGTGATGCTCCTTGAGCGTGACAACATCGCGACGCCAACCGGACCAGCCAAGCAATTCTCATTGCATTTCTACCGACGTCAGCATGACGCTGACGAGGATCGCTGACCGGAGCGGGAACCAACTTCCCCGCTAGAGTTGGACCTCGGTCGCGTCGTGGTCGACGTAACGGATCGGTAGTCCGAGTCCCGCTAAGCCCGGCTCGATGACATTACGGTCTCCGACGACCAACAACGTGAGTTCCTCGCTCTGGATTCTTTCGTTCGCAACGCGGCGAACATCGTCCAGCGTGACCGCATCGATGTTTTGCTCGTACGCGCCGTAGTAGTCATCCGGCAGATCGAAGGTCACGATCGTGCCCATCTGCTCCTGCAACTGGCCCGCCGTCTCAAAGTTGGATGGGAACTCCTGAAGCATCGAAGACTTCGCGTCCTCGAATTCCTTCGTTTCGACCGGCCTTCCATTCCTGATCTGGTCGAACTCCTTCAGAGTCTCTTCGACGGACTCTCGGGTCACTGCCGTCTGCACTCCACCGCCGGTCAGGAACAGAGACGAGTCTG
Source organism: uncultured Dehalococcoidia bacterium (assembly GCA_964537445.1). Classification (GTDB taxonomy): domain Bacteria; phylum Chloroflexota; class Dehalococcoidia; order UBA6926; family UBA6926; genus JASLZO01. The sequence continues at coordinate 583 of CAZIBZ010000257.1, forward strand.
TATGCCACTCGAACCATGAACGGTACCCGTAGCTGTAACCCTTGTCCTCGCGCAGATTCATGTTTAATCGAGCCGTGAACTGGCCGCCGAACACCTGGTTGAACATGGTCAGCGGGAAGTAATCGTCGTTCTTCCTCTGTGGCCCCATGTGGCCCGCGCGGATGATCGATTGGGCGGCGCCCGGTTTGTCCAACAGGTAGATGGTCGTTTCGGGTTTGGTGCGCGGCTCGTCGCCCTGCCGGCGGTCGGTGCTGCTATTCGCGCCGTCGACATTCCACGTCCCAAGATGTGCTTCTGCTCGTTCAACGACATCTGCGATCGAGACATCACCGGCAACGATGAGGGTCGCTCCGTTTGGACCGAATCCTTGGCGGAAGTGGTCAATGAGCGCGGCACGATTGAACCCCTCAACCGCTGCTTCGTTCCCGCTCATCGGATGACCGTACCGACTTTGATGGCCGTACAAGAGCGCCGGTCCGACTCGTCCGGCGAGCGCGGTAGGGTCGTCCCGCATCCGACGGAGGGAGGTCAATCGTTCTTGTCGCACCCGGGAGAGTTCTACCTCCGGGAAAGTTGGATTCATGGCGATGTCGGCGATCAACTCCAGCGCTCTCGGCCAGTGCTTGGTCAGTGATTGGGTGGTCAACGCCGTTCTTTCGCGTCCGGGATTGGCTCCCAGATGGCTTCCCAGAAACTCGAATTCTTCCGCTATCTCCTGACTCGAGCGCGACGCGGTTCCCTCTTCGAGCATCCCCGTCATGAACATCGCAAGGCCCGGCTGGTCGATCGGGTCATTGATCGCGCCCGTCCGCAGGGCGAGTCCGAAGGCAACGACTGGTGCCCCCCGTTTTTCGATCACACGGACCTCGAGCCCATTCGAGAGGCGGGCACGCTCGGGTACGGCGGGCACGAAGGGTCCACGAGACGTTGCTGAGGGTTGTTTGGAGCGGTCCAACTCGACGCCCTGATGGGCAGATCGCGAAGGTTCCGGCAATACCACCATCCGTACGTGGCGCGGACCGAGATATTCGGACGCGACGCGATGGACGTCATCCGCCGTAACCGACAGATATCGCTCGGCGTCGGTGTTGATCAGCGACGGGTCCCCACGCATGACATTGAAGGAGTTCAGGCGATTGGCTCGGCCCGCGAAGCCGCCGATGGTGGACAGCATCCGGGCGTCCTGCCATTCGATCCGGTTCGTTGCCGCCTCCATCTCTCGCTCCGTCGGAGGGGTCGCGATGATCTTCATCAACTCGGCTCGCGCCTCGTCTTCAGCGCGACCCGCATCGACTCCCGCCGCCGCAGTTACATGAACTTGGATGTCACCGGCGACCTCCGCCGATCCGTGAAAAACCGTGACGTTCTGTGCCGTTCGGTTCTCGTACACGAGCGACCGGTGCAACCGCGAACTCTTTCCGTCACCGAGAATCGCGGCCAGTACCGAAAGGGCGGGCTCGTCCTTGTGGAAACGAGGGATCGTGGGCCACGCCATGGTGACGCGTGGCAGCGTTACGCGGTCATGCAACGTGAGGCTGGTGAAACCGGCCAGGGGGGAATCGGCATGGACTGCCCTGGGGAGCGCGGCCGCGGGCTCCAAGCCGGCGAAGTACCTGTCGACCAGATCTCGGACCTCAGCGGTCTTCAGGTCTCCGGTAATCGCAAGGCTGGCGTTCGAGGGGCCGTAGTAGCGCCGGAAGAACTCACTGACGTCGTCGAGCGTTGCCGCGTCGAGGTCTTCGTGGTACCCGATTGTTGGCCAGTGATACGGATGCGGCGCCGGATACACAGCCTCCAACAGCCGGAGCGAGGAGACGCCGTATGGGCGGTTCTCGTAACTCTGGCGGCGCTCGTTCTTCACCACATCCCGCTGGATGTCGAACCTGCCCTGGTCGATTGCATCCAGGAGGAATCCCATGCGATCGGACTCCAGCCATAGCGCGAGTTCCAGGTGGTTCGAAGGCAGGTTCTCCCAGTAATTCGTGCGGTCGTTGTTGGTGGAGCCATTGAGGTTGGCCCCGACCTTCTGGAGCGCGTCGAAGTGGCTCTTGTTGTGGTGCTTCGACCCTTCGAACATCATGTGTTCGAACAGGTGAGCGAACCCAGTCTTCCCGGGCTCCTCGTCCTTGGAGCCGACGTGATACCAGACGTTCACTGAGACGATCGGGAGCGCGTGATCCTCGTGAACGATCACGTCCAGGCCGTTCGGTAGCGTCCATTTCTCGAACGAGATCGGATCCAATCCGCATACCCCCGGACTGTCTGCACTGGGATGCGCACAGTTTAGCGGCGAGCACCGGATGCCTATGATTGCGCCGTCGCCAGAGATGATCACGAAGCGACGACAAACGGGGGGATGAACGTGGCAGATCTCGAATACGAACCGCATCCAGGTGAGGGGTATGCGCTGTTCACGCTGAATCGACCGCAACGACTGAACGCCATCGGCGGAGAACTGATGACGGAGTTCCTGGCGGCGCTTGAATCATTCACAGACGATCCGGAGATGCGCGTGGGCATCGTCACCGGTTCGGGCCGTGCTTTTTCAGCGGGCGCTGACATGCGAGAGGGCGCCGATCGTGACGCCGCAATCGCGGCCCTTCTCGAGCGCCTGCGCCGAGGAGAGATTACCCAGGACGATTTCGATCGCCAATCCCGGCAGGCGGGGCCCGGTGTCCGGTTCGACCTCTTCTCCGGAAACCGGAAACCGTTCATCGCTGCCATCAACGGACTCGCGATCGGTGGAGGGATGCACTGGGCTATGGACTGCGACATCAGGATCGCGTCGGAGGAGGCATACCTCGGGCTCTATGAGCCCAAGAGAGGTATCACCGCCGGCTACGGGAGCCAGTATCTTGGCCGCATGGTCCCCTTCGGCGAGGCTATGTACATCCTTCTCACCAGCGACCGCCTGGACGTGAGCGAAGCCCGTCGGATCGGTCTGGTGCACGAAGTACTTGCTCCCGACGCCCTTCTTCCTCGCGCGATCGAGATCGCCAAGATGATCGTGGAGGGCGCACCGATGGCGATAGAGGCGACGAAGGCAGTGGCACATTTCTGGATGAAGAACGAGGCGGAGGCGCTGTCTTTGTACTCATCCCCGCTGACGAGCGCGGTTCAAGCCTCGGAAGACGTGCTCGAAGGCAGACGGGCTTTCGTGGAAAAGCGAACTCCGGTGTGGAAGGGGCGCTGAGGAGGTTCCGGCCAGAGAGACCACAAAAAAAGGGGGGCGCCCATATAGGCGCCCCCCTTTTCGTTCGGCTGAGAGCCGGTTCGGATCAGCGTCCTAGACGCTGGTTCCGAGCACGAGCGACGACATGTCGCTCATGTATCCGCGTCAAGTGTTGATGTAGCAGAGCTCCGGGTCGCCCGGGACCTGCCGCACTCCGGCGCGGCCCATCAACTGACGGGTTCCTTCGACGACCTGTGTCGTTCCAGCGACGGATTGGCCACAGGAGAGCTGGCCGCCGCCCGTGTTCACTGGCATCGAACCCTGGTGTGTCGTGTCCGTGGACTCGTACCACGGTCCTGCTTCTCCCTTGGGAATGAATCCGGCATCCTCAAGAGTGATCATCACGGTGATGGTGTAGCAGTCGTAGATCTGGGCCATATCCATGTCTTTGGGGGCCAGACCCGCCATCTCGAATGCTCGACGCGCGCCGACCGTTGCCGGGGACGTGGTGATCGACCTCGTCCAGTCGACACCGTGCTCGGCCCGCCATGTGTGTTGACCAGCCCCAAGGAGGTAGACGGGTGGGTTCTTGAGCACCTTGGCTTTTTCCGCGGTCGTGACGATCGTTGCAGCTGCGCCGGTGCAGGGCATCACGCACTCGAGCATGCGGAGCGGATCAGCTACCAGCCGGGAATTCATGACGTCTTCCACAGTGATCGGCTGGCCGTTGAATACGGAGTTTTCGTTTCCCTGGGTGTTGAACCGTTGGTCGGCGGCTACCTTGGCGCGTTGTTCGTCCGTCGTGCCGTAGTCATAGGCATGACGGCGGGCAATCTGTGCATACCAGCCATTTGCCGCCACGACGGGACCGTAGGGGTCCACGAATTTGCTGTCCGTTTGGTCAGGGGGTGGCGGAGTGAACGGGCCCCCAGTGACGCTCCCGTTGATGCAGAGGAACGTGTCGCCGTATCCCGCATGGATTGCTGCTGCCGCCGTCGCGATGAACGTGGCCGCGTTTTCATTCAGCGCCGTCGCGTAGTTCGGCTGGATGCCGATGTACTCGGCAAAGTTATAGGCGAATCCCAACCCGGGTACCCCGAACTGGGGCTCCGCGATCAGACCGTTGATCTCGTCCTTGTGGATGCCCGCGTCAGCCATAGCCGCTGCTGCCGCGTCAGCCAGTAACCCCAATGAAGTTCGTTGAGTCGGATTGCCACGGGTGTTCGGTATCTCCCCGTATCCGACGATTGCTGTTTGTCCTCGAAGGCTCACTCATCACCTCCCAATGGTTTCGATGCATCCCCGCTCGTTAGAAGCGAAGCGTTGCCGGTTCGGACCGAAATAACTGATCCGAACCTAACGCGAATGGTAACACGGAGGTCTCTCGGTATACGAAGCTTCCAGCTGATGTTGGAAACCTCGACCCTTGGACCCAGTGACCACTCAGGAGGGATGGCTTACACTGCGTTGGAGCTACACGAGTTGGTGGCAGATGAGACAT
>CAZIBZ010000258.1:0-4157 GCA_964537445.1 uncultured Dehalococcoidia bacterium
GGCTGCCGTAAGACCCATCCGTGTAGCCCACGGATTCCGTGTCTCCATGTTCAACGCTCACGCGGTCCATCCCGACGCCCAGGATTTCGGCCGTCATCTGCCCCATCGTCGTGCGGACTCCTGTCAGGTCCACGGATCCGATCAAGACGGCAAACGTTGCGTCGGCGTGAACAGCAATCTGTGCGCTGGAGGTGAGAGTGGCTCCACCCCAGAAGCCACAAGCGAACCCGCGGCCTCGGCCCGCCGGTATCGGGTCCGTCCATGAGGGATGGTTCTTGACGTTTTCTAGGATCTTGCGAAGTCCCCACACGGGGAACGGTGCGCCGAATGCGTTCGGATCGCCTTCATCGGCAGCATTCGTGAGCCGCAGGTCGACCGCATCGATCCCCAGCTTCTCGCCGATCTCATCCAGGATGGACTCGGTGGGGTAATTTCCGATGGGTCCGCTGGGAGCCCGATAGGCCTGTGAAGGCGACTTATTCGTTACAACGTCGTATGCGTCGATCTTGAGGTTTGGAATCTTGTAGTACGAAGCGGCGCAGAGCCCGGCGACTGCGGCGTGGGGAAACGCTACGGCGGCGCCGGTGTCCAGGTAGTACGTGCCCTCAAATGCGGTGATCGTCCCGTCCTTGCGCACGCCAATCTTGACGGTCGCAACGTGAGCGCACGTTGGCCCGGTCGCGCGAAAGACTTCTTCGCGCGTCATGGACAGTTTGACCGGTTTCCCGGTCTTCATCGCGAGGAGCGATGCAGCGAACTCCACGGTCATGTTTGACTTCCCGCCGAACCCGCCCCCGATCTCCATCGGGACGACCTTGATCTTGTTCTTCGGTTTGCCGAGAACGGCCGCCATCGCGTCTCGAAGGTTGAAATTCGTTTGATTGGTCGTGTAAACGGTCAAGTTGCCCGCTGCGTCGACGTCCACGGAACAGGCCTGGGGCTCGAGATAGCCCTGGTGGACGGTGCCACCCCGGAAAGTGTGCTCGACGACCAGGTCAGCCTCGCCGAAACCTGCGTCCATGTCGCCTCGGCCAAGCTCGACGTGGCGGGCGATATTGCTGGGCTCGTCCGACAGCACGTCCCCGAACGACCACGTGTGAAGATCTTCCTGGACCAGCGGTGAGTCGGGCTGGATAGCCTGCTCGACGTCGTCCACCGCGGTCAGGGGCTCGTAATCGACCTCAATCCTGGCAAGCGCTGCTTCCGCGGTGTGGATGTCGGTAGCAGCCACCGCTGCCACACCCTGGCCGTGGAAGACGACTTTGTCATCGGCTATCTGCATGCTCCGTTGTTCATTGAGTGGCAGGGCAGCCTCACCCCCGACGGCCTCCCCGCCCAGGTCGACACGCGGATAGTCGGCAGATGTCACCACCGCCTTCACGCCTTCCATGGCCAGCGCCCCGGATGTATCGATCCCCTTGATACGCGCGTGAGCGTGCGGGCTCCGCAAAATCTTCCCGTAGAGAGTGCCGGGCAGCGTGAGATCCGCCCCGTAGCTGGCCCTTCCCATCACCCGATCCACGCCGTCGATACGCGGAACCCGTTTGCCAACGAGCTCGGTGTCTGCTGCCTGTGCCATCTTGGCTCCCCCTTTATTGGTGGCCGCGAGGGCGGCCACGAACTCGCACCCGAACCCCGGTCCATCGCGCGTGCGCGCCGCTCACTTCGCCCGTTCAACAACCAGGTCAGGATACTACCGGCCCCTGCGTGAAGCACCTCGCGTGGCTGGCCGGTCTCCCGCCACCCGGATCCGCGCATCGTTGTGATCACCATCACATTTCTTCGGCATTGCAGCCTACGGACATTCTGCCCCCTTGGTGAGAGCGTAAATGAGCGCACCCGCCCGATCCGGGGCGGCTCAAGGTCAACGGCACCGACGGAACAAACGGATTGGTTGGGGCCCGCAGCCAACCACTGCTGGCCCCTTGATTGAGAAGGAGCCACAAGATGGATATTGATATCAGCGCAGCAGTCATCGCCGGTCTCGTGGCGACCGGCGCTATGACCGGTCTTCTTTACGCCGGCATCGGAATGATGCCAGCCCAGATGACGATGAACCTCCTCTACATGGAGGGAAGCATGGCGACCGCCGCTCGCGCACCGGCGTATGTCTTGGGAGCGACGATGCACACGATGGTGGGCGTTGCCTTCGCCCTGCTACACGTCGCGATATACCAGGTGCTCGGATTCGAGTCCGGGTTAGCAGTGTGGGGGCTCGGGATCGGCATCGGCCATGCGCTTTTCGCGGGGGCGGTCGGCATGCCGATGATCGGGATGATTCACCCGCTCATTCGGTCTGGTCAGCTGTTGGCACCCGGGTTCATGGTCACCAACCACCCCATGGGAACCGGCGCAGGATTCTTTAATGGTGCACGCCGTTTTCGGCGTCGTGACTGGCCTGACCTACGAGGCGATTGTCTAACGTCCACCCCAGATCGGCAGGACGACCCTCAACGACTGATTGAGGGTCGCCCTGCGCTGTTGATCAAGCTGTTCGCGCTTCGGGACAACTAGTCGGGCCAAGAGCCAAGTTCGACGGTCAATTCGATCGACTCCTCGCCGCGGACCACCGTCAGGCGGATCGAATCCCCAGGCGCGGAAGAGTCCATCGCCTCGACAAGGTCTTCGAACCCGTCGATCGTCGAATCATCGAACGCGACGATAACGTCCCCACCAAGCCTGACCCCATCGGGGCCCCTTTGGACTCCTCGTTGCAGTCCTGCTTCGTCGGCGGGACTTCCTGGAACGACGTTGATGACATAGACGCCCGTCTCGGTGCTCAATCCGAGCATCTCCGCGGCAGCTGCATCGACGCTCATCCCCGAGATCCCGAGCCACGCTCGGTCAGATTCAGTCGCCTCGGCTTTCGTATCCGTCGGATCGGACGCCAGGTGCCCATCGATGAACGCTATCGCCGTCGACGAGGCGACGGCAAGACCTACGCCGCTCGCGCTAGTCGCTCCACCCTCCACCGCGGTGTTCACTCCGATCACTTGACCCTCGGAGTTGATGAGCGGTCCTCCAGAGTTCCCCGGGTTCAACGCTGCGTCAGTCTGGAGAAGGCCTCGCATGACGCCTGTTGAGCCGCGAAGCATGCGGTCGGTCCCGCTGATGATCCCTAAAGAGATCGAGGATTCGAATCCGAAAGGACTTCCAAGAGCCATCGACAGCTGGCCAGGCTTGACCAGGTCCGCGTCACCGAACTTCAGGGGTGTGATGCTAGCCACCTCGTCCGCCTCGACTCGCAACAGGGCCAGGTCATCCTGGCGTCGGGTCGCGACCAGTTCTGCGTTCACCGCGGAGCCGCCCGGGAACGTGACGCGGATCGTGCTGGCTCCCGCGATCACGTGATTATTCGTCATCACGAGGCCGGTGGAGTCGACGAGAAACCCGGTGCCCGTCCCCGACCCTCCGAATCGTCGGCCCGACTGCTCCACGCTGACCTCGGCAACGGCCGGAACGGTCTGTTCGTAGAGGCTCACGACCGTATCCTCGTCGTACAACGAAACGGCTGCGGCCGCGGGGGTCGGAGCGAACTGAGCAGAGATGAACCCACCGAATGCCGCCAGGGCAACAAGTATCGCCGCCCCGAACCCCAACCTCCCCATCACGGTCAGACTCCTGGTCATGTCGCTCTCCTCTTTCACGCTTCTCTGTACATGGGCATAGGCAGTCCCCACGCCCGGTCACGTGAATGGTGTAACGCGCAAATGTGTAGAGATTGTGAAGAGTCGAACCGACCAGGACACGCAGCGCTGTCCCAACAGCGGATCAGGGAATGCTCGGGCGGCGATGAATCGAATCTCGGCGGCTGATGCCGCCAACGGGGTCAGCTTGGGTCTCTGCCCGCCTTTACTCGGCTTCGGCTTCGGCTTCCGCGTACTCCATCGGGAGTCCAGCTGCCCGATAGGCCGCCGTCCCGGCAACCGCATGGAGGAGATTCGCTCCGTGCCCCTTCACTCGAAGAATGGACGCCGCCATGGCGCTCTGGACCCCAGCCTCGCAGATGACCGCCACTGGCCGATTCGTTGGCACCTCAGCGACCCGCTCTCCCAGCTCTCCAAGGGAGATCAGGAGTGCTCCCGGCACGTGGCCCATCTCCCATTCGATCGGTTCGCGCACATCCAGCGTGATCAGGTCATCCGGCCGAACGTCCG
>CAZIBZ010000259.1:0-4420 GCA_964537445.1 uncultured Dehalococcoidia bacterium
GACGCGTCCTCGGCCAGCGCCGTGAGGGAACAGATGCCGATCCCGCGACCAACGAGGAGCACACCGCGCGTGCCCGGGTTGATCACGAACGGCCTCCCCACCGGGCCGACGATCTCCACGTCCTCACCGATGCGCCGTTCGGACATCGCCAGGGTCCCTTCGCCGATCACACGGTAGACGAGGTCTATCTGACCATCGTCTGGAAGGTATCGGTAGACCGCCATCGGGCGTGGCAAGAGGAGGTGCGTTCCCTCATCGGGCGCTGTCCGTACCATCGTGAACTGCCCCGGTAGTCCCGCGGAGGCCCCGGGTGCTCGAAGACGCATCCGGAAATGTTCCGGTGCGATCGGAGTGTTCTCGATAACGACGCATCGCTCCAACCCTGGCACATTGATCGTCCCGCCGCCGGGACCTGCCTCGATCGTCTCCAGGTGGATTCCGTCCGGCAGCCGAAGTTGCGGGACATGGCGCCCTGTGAATCCGAGCGTCACGAACTCGCAAGCTCCGTCAGGAACTCGTCCACGCGCAGGACGCTCTCCCCGAGCACGCGCACCCCGACCGCGATGTCCTCGACGCTCGTCCACTCCTCGGGCGCGTGGCTGAAACCGTCGCGACTCGGAACGAACACCATCCCGGACGGGATGAACCGTGAAAGGATTCCGGCGTCGTGACCAGCGCCGCTTGGCATGATTCGATGCGGAATCTCGAGCCGGTTGCACACCCCGGTGGTCAGGTCTCTGAGCCACATGGGCAGGACCGTTGGCGATGTATCCGACACCAGTTCAGCCTCGAACTCGACTCCGCGCCTGGCAGCGATCTGCGTGGCCGTGTCCACGATGTCCTCGGCGGTCAGGCGCTGCCTGTCGCTATCAACGTCCCGGACGTCTAGGAAGAACTCGACCTGTCCTGGAATCGTCGTGATGCTATTCGGGTAGTTGTCGATCCTTCCGACCGTCGCCACTGTCGCGCGACGGCGTTTCTCGTTGGCGATGGACTCTGCGGCGATCACCACCTCGGAAGCCGCCGCGAGCGCGTCCTTCCGGTGATGCATCGGCGTGCCGCCCGAGTGATCCGCTCTGCCGCGCATGGTCAGCCTGATGCGAGTGTTCCCCGCTATCGCGTCCACCAGCCCCACGGACATCCCCTGTGCCTCTAGAACCACGGATTGTTCGATATGAAGCTCGAGGAATGCATCGATCTCCTCGCGGCGCCACCGGCAGGCCGCCAGCGCGTTCGGGTCCATTCCGAGGTCTCGCATCGCACCAGCAAGCGTGATTCCGTTCGCATCATGAAGACGGTCGAGATCGCTCGGTTCGAGCACCCCGCTCACAGCCCTGCTCCCCAGGCACGGTTCGCCGAAACGGGCACCCTCTTCGCTCGCGAAAGCAACCACCCAGATCGGTCGCTCGGTCCTGATGCCGGCTTCGTTCAGCATCCTGACGACTTCGAGCGCTCCAACCACGCCGACTGCCCCGTCGAACCGGCCACCGTGGGGAACTGAATCCAGGTGCGAACCGATGCCGATGGCTGGCAGGTCGTTGTTCGTTCCCGCCCGGACGCCGATCGTGTTCCCGAATGAATCGGTCCGAACTTCGAGGTCCACGTCACCCATCCACTCACGGATCACGCGGTGGGCCTCTCGCTCCTCGCGGGAGAACGGGAGCCTGGAAACGCCCGGGCCATTCGGGTCTGCTCCGATCCCACCCAGGCGTTCGAGGTCCGCCACGAGCCGAGTCGCCTCTGGTTGCAGGCGCGACGCATCCGTTTCCCTGATCGACTCCTCGTCGGTCGCGTCAGATTCGGTGGTCGCCTGCGCAGCTTGCTCAGACTGAGTCATTTCCGCTCCCGGCGATCGCGACTTTGCCATCGCGACCGCAAGTCCTCCCCCAGGTTCGCCGTTTCGAACGACTAACGTTAGTTCCTGCCCGCGCCGCTCCCGGCCGCAGGCTCCGTCAACGGGCGTCCTTCCTTGCACATCGGGCAGGTTGCGCTCGCGTGCCGATGCCCGACGAACGAAACGAGGCCCCGGGCACCTTCCGCCCGTCCATCATCAATGAGCGCGAACACGCCACCTAACGACGCTCCGGCCTGCTCGACATGCGCCCGGGCCAGTGAAACGTCTCGCGTCGAGAACGTTTCACCCACCAGGGCCACCTTGGTTCCACGGTACAGGGGGCGTGATGCTCGTACGATGCCTTCTTCGTCGGATAGCGCGATGATCGGTTTCCCGAGTTCGGCCCCCGCACGAAAAGCCACCAAGATCCCCGGCAACGGTGTCCACCCGTGCATTGCCAGGATCACATCAGGGGCGTCCGTCCGAACGATTTCGGCCAGTTCATGGGCCAATGCTTCGGTTGCCACCGGGTCTGAGAGAGGGTCGAGGGAGCCCAACGCGACGTCCGCGTGTTCATCGCCCTCCCGAAAATGCCCGTGTTGCACTGCATCGAGGCGTTCGAGAGTTGTCCAGATAGTCTCTGCGTCCATCGGCGTCCTCGCTGCGATGTCAGTCAGAGGCCCAGCGTGCGACGCGTGAAGAGCGCATGGAGTTGCAGTCCGTCCGCCGCGAGGTTTTGCTCCGCACCTTCCTCGCGATCGACCACGCATAAAACGTCGGTCACCGAAACGTTTTCGGCACGGAGAACCGCGGCCGAATCGATCGCAGCGCCGCCGGTCGTCAAGACGTCTTCGACGAGTAAGACGCGCTCGGCCGGGTAGATCTCGCCCTCGACGCGCTTCCCCGTCGCATACCCCTTCTGGCCTTTCTTCACGATCACGAAGGGGGTGCCGATCTCCAGAGAGATGGCGGTCACCAGCGGCACCGCTCCCAGCTCCGGCCCCGCGATCCGGTCGACGTTCTCGGGCGCCATCTCCGCGAGGGCGGTCGCGATCCGCCGAAGGATGCTCGGCTTCGTCTCGAACAGGTATTTGTCGAAGTAGTAGTTGCTCGTTCGGCCAGATCGAAGGACGAAGCTACCGCGGAGATACGCAGCATGGACCAAGTCTTGGCCAAGTTCTTCCAGCCATCGGTCCTTGTCGAGTCCCACGATGGATCCAGATGCGTTCAATGTGGTCGTCCGTTTGTCCACCGAGACCCCTGAAAGGCGGGATGGTGGCGTCTGGTTTGTACTGCGATCACGAAGCCAATCCTACTACAGCAGGCCTTCGAAGGCGCTTGCCGCTGGTAGAGTCTCGGTGGTCGAGACGTGCCGGAGAAACACATGATCATTGACGTTCACAACCACTTCGCGGTACCCGAATACATCAACCTGCTACTCGGCCGCACCGGGTTCCCAAGCATGGAGCGCCAGGGAGACGGCTACCTCATCCACGTCAGTCCCATGGACACCTACGTCCTCCCTGACGGGATGTTCCGCCTCGACACTCGCATGGAAGAGATGGAACGGTCGAACGTCGACCGTCACGTCATGAGCATCATCGTCCCCGCGGGTGAGGTGGCGGGAGACCGGAGCCTGAATATCGAACTCGCGAAGGCTGCCAACGAAGGCCTCGCTCGCATCGCACGTGACGAACCCGGTCGGTTCACGACGATGGCAACACTCCCGCTGCTCGATGGTGACGAGTCGGTGAGAGAACTCGACCGAGCCGTGAACGAACTCGGCATCCGGTCCGTGATGATCACCTCCAACGTCGCCGGGAAAGCCCTCGATTCCGAGGACCTGTGGCCCGTCTACGCGCGCGCCGAACAGCTCGGCGTCCCGGTCATGATCCACCCGAGTTGGCCAGTCATGGCCGAACACCTCGAGGGGTGGACGATGCCGGTGAACCTCGGCTTCCTCTTCGACTCCACTGCGGCGATGATGCGGATCATCCTTAGCGGGGTGATGGAGCGCTTCCCGGACCTCACGTTCATCCTCTGCCACCTGGGGAGCACAATCCCCTACGTCATCGGACGCCTGAACCGGACAGGAGGTCCTCGGTCCGGGAACTGGGGCAACAACGACAAGGCCCCGTTCGAGTACTTCAAGCGCGTCTACATCGACACCGTTTCTCGTCACCGTCCGGCGATCGTCATGGCCAGGGAAACGATGGGCTCGGAGAAGTTGCTCTTCGGCACCGATTATCCTTACGGCACGATTGACCCGATGATCGCGGACGTAATGGAGAATGACTTCAGCGTCCCTGATCAGGAGGCCATCATGTCCAAGAACGCCATCCGGCTGTTCGATCTCGAGGCTTAGCGCCGGACACCGGCACGCTCACGGTTACCTGAGAAGGAGTCCAGAAGATGCCCGACAACCTCATCACCTCAGACGTAGTGACGGTCTCCGGATATCTGGCCCGGCCGATGGACGACGCGAACCACCCGGGAATCGTCGTCCTCCAGGAATGGTGGGGGCTCGACGAGCACATCAAGGACATAGCGCGCCGATTCGCGAGGGAAGGGTTCGTGGCTCTGGCG
>CAZIBZ010000260.1:0-3671 GCA_964537445.1 uncultured Dehalococcoidia bacterium
GTGATGATCTGGCTGTCGGTGATGGTCTCGGTGGCTCCCTTGGTTCCGACGACGGCGGGGAGACCGACCTCGCGGGCGACGATGGCGCCGTGGGAGAGGACTCCGCCTGAGTCAGTGACGAGGGCTCCGATGACCCCGAAGAGTGGGGTCCAGCTGGGGTTGGTGGTGCGCGTCACGAGGATATCGCCCGCCTGAACGCGGTCGAACTCCTCGGGGGAGACGACGATGCGGGCCCGGCCAGTGTGGATGCCCGGTGCTCCAGGGGTGCCTCGCAGCGTTCGAGAACCCTCCTCGGTGGCCCCGGCGGGGGTGCCCATGGGATTGAAGAATTTCGCGAGTTCAGAGTCGAGGGCGGGCCCTTTCTCTGGCATGGTGCCGAGGAAGCGCGGGGGTGCCGACCGGCTCAAGGTTTCCCTTACCGCTCGGCGTTCGTCGACGCGGTCGTAAAGCCGGACGTTGGGCGACTCGAACGCTTCCTGGATCTCGGGGATCTCGAGATAAAACACGTCGTCCGTTCGGGCGATCGTGCCCTGTTCGGTCAACCGGTTGCCGCAGAGGAGCAGGACCTGCCGGAGGAAGGCGACGCTCCGCTGATCGATGTAGTGGGCGTGGTCCTCTCGGAGTGGCCAGGCGGCCCGGGCAACCTCGACGGAGGTCTCGAACTCCCGACGAAGCGGATCGTCGGTTGCGGAAATGAACTCCAGGGCGTCCGTGAGGGCGTGGTTCGCCTCATCGGCCTGAGAGGCCAACTCGGCGTCGAGGTCCCTTGGAGCGCCCTGAACGTACCCGCGGAGGGCGAGGAGCGGATAGGCGGGATCTTCGATCCATGTCGGACCGCTGATGTCCTCGGCGACGGAGCGATGGCCGTAGGTCGCGAGATAGTCGTCGAACCCACGGACGAGATCGGAGGCCTCCGGTGTCCGTCTGAGTCTTCGGAGTATCGAATGCGGATCCGGGTTGTCAAAGAGCTCGGCGACCGCCGGGACGGAGCGACCCAGCGCGGCGACGCGTTCCAGCGCGCTCGTAGCCTCGACGCTCTTGGTGGGAAGCCCCTGGAGGAGCCGGTACGGACCCATCTCGTCGTCCGAGCCAGTGATGCGCTGGAAGAGCGTGGCCAGGCGACCGGTGGCGCCGAACAGCGTGAAGATAACGATGAAGTGGATGTAGTAGTGGTGCTGAACGATCTCGATGGCCTGCTCGAGTCTCTGTCCGATGGTCGCGGGGTCGGCGTCCGTCTCCCCGAGCGCCCGGAGTGTGTCGAGGTCGGATTCGAGGCGAGGCAGAAACTCATCGTTCCAGCGATGGCGTAGGGCAGGGATGGCTTCGTCGAGCACTCGCTCGTGGCGCTCGACTTCATCCGCTGCCGGAGGCGTTGGCAGGTATGCGATGTACGCGTAACCGTTGAAGTCGCGACGGGGGCCGCCGCGGGGCATCTGGAGCTCACGCGCGGCCTGTCGAATCCCGCGTCCGGTTGCGGCGTTGACTGACTGCTGGAGGGGCGTGCCCGGGACCGGAGCGTGGACGTCGTCCCAGACCCATAGGAACTCAGCGTCTTTCGGGTTGTCCCACTGGACCGGGAAGCCGTCGGGGATCGGGAGAATCTGTCCCTGATCGGTCATGGGGTCAGCTTTCCACTGCGGTGTCCGGTTGCCGAGACCACTCTCCAAATGAACCTGCGTAGTTCATGGCGCGGTCGTAGCCGAGCACCTTCAACACGATGGCGGCGAGACCCGCTCGCCCTCCGCCCTGTCAATACGTGGTGACGGCGGACTCGGGCGTGATGCCTTTGCTGGTGAGCAGCGACTTCAGCTCTGCCGCCGGCTTCAACGTATGGGGCTCCTTTTCGAAGAGCTCCGACCATTCGAGATGGACCGCTCCCGGGAGATGCCCCAGTCGGGGCGGAGGATTGAATGGAGCGGTTGCGCCGGTGTATTCGTCCAGGCTGCGGGTGTCCCAGAAGACGACACCGTTCTGGCCGAGGGAATTCTTTGCCTGATCGAGCCTGCAGTAGATGCCATCCATCAACTCGGGTGTGAACGTCCGAGGCTCGCGGCTTGAGACATCCGTCGTTACCGCGTTTCCCTCGGCTTTCCATTTCGGCAGGCCGCCATCGAGGAGTCGGGTGTGCGCCTGGCCATAGTAGAGGAATACCCAAGCGGTCATTCCGGCCATCGGGCCGGTCTCGTCGTAGACGACGACAGTGGTGTCGTTGTCTATGCCGAGACTGCCGGCGAGTGAGGCGAAGGCATCGGAAGCAGGCATGTCCGGGCCGCTTCGGATCCCGGCCAACGTGAAGCCGGGAACGCTGACCGCTCCGGGGATGTGGCCGCTGGCGTAGTCCTCCTCCGAGCGCGCGTCGACGACGCAGAGGTCTCGGTCGCCGAGCCGGTCTTGAAGCCAGCCGGTCTCCGCGAGGAGATCGGGCCGTGCGTAGCCGCGATCCGAAATGGGGGTGGTCATCTACCCTCCGGCTGAATCTGAAACCTGGCGCGAATTGCGTCAGGATGAGTTCCCGCCGGACGAAAGACAAGGGCCAGCCGAGTTACTCTTCACTGACGGAGAGAACGAAAGGCAAGAGGTCACGCGCCGTGAACGAGCCGTCGATGGAAATCGAGCAACGCGCGCTGGAGTACGGGCGGCGTTTCTCGGGTCAGGTCGAGGTGATGGCGATCGAATCGTCGTCCTCTCCGGTTTCGTTCGAGGCCGAGAAGCTGAAGCAGGTCGAAACCGGAGAGTCCTGGGGGCTCGGGGTCAGGATCGTGATCGATGGGCGGATCGGTTCGTCTTCGACAAACGATCCCGGGGATTTCGAAGGCGTTGTAGACCGCGCGGTGGAGCTGGCGAAGTACGGGCCGGAGGCCCGGTTCGAACTGCCGGCGGCGGCGGAATACCCCGACGTCCCGGTCGCTGACCCCGCGATCGACCATATCGACGCCGAACGGCTGATCGACGCGGGACGAGACCTTCTGGCGGCAGCGAAACAACTGGAGCCGGAAGCCATGTTCGATGCCGGATTCTCGGTGGGGGGAATGCAGACTTCGATTGTGAACTCGGCCGGAGCATCAGCCGCGTTCTCCCAGACCGCGATTGAGAGCTCGGTTTCCGGGACGCTGGTGCGGGGGACGGACATGCTGTTCGTCGGGGAGTGGAAGAGCGGTTGCTCGCCGGATTGGGATGTCGAGAAATTGTTGGAGCGAACGCGGCGACAGATCGAATGGTCACGGGTGACCGCGGAGGCGCCAATGGGTCGTCTACCGGTCCTGTTCATGCCGCGCGCGGTGGGAAGCGTTCTGTTGGGCCCGTTCTTCTCCGGGATCAACGGGCGGTCGGTGGTCCAAGGGTCATCGCCACTGGGAGGACGAATCGGAGAGACGATCTTCGATCCACGATTGACGATCGTCGATGTGCCGACGACCCCGATGAAGCCGCGTTCGAGGCCGTGGGATGACGAGGGAGTGCCGAGCCGCGACCAGCCACTGATCGAACACGGTGTTCTGAAGACCATCCTGTACGACCTCCAGACTGCGGGGCAAGGGGGTACCGAGTCGACCGGAAGCGCATCGCGGGACCTGGGGGAAATGCCGAGACCAGCGACTTCGTATCTCACGATCGAGCCCGGCGACCGTAGTTTCGATGAACTGGTGGCGGAGATGGGCGAGGGAGTAATCGTC